>DATITT010000001.1:0-5650 GCA_035467435.1 Arthrobacter sp.
GTCTTTTGGCCCGCCGCCGGAACGGTGACGCTCTTTGCGGCGTTTGCCCTTCTGGCGCCCGCAACCGCCGAAGCGATGTTTGGTTCCATCCAGGCCAACATCGTCAATTCATTCAACTGGTATTACGTCCTGATTACCAGCTTTTTCGTGGGCTTCAGTCTGTTTCTGGGATTCAGCCGATTCGGAGACATCAAACTGGGCCATGACGACGACAAACCCGAGTTCTCGCTGATGGCCTGGTTCGCCCTGCTGTTCGCCGCCGGCATGGGAATCGGGCTCGTTTTCTACGGCGTCAGCGAACCTCTCAGCCACTTCGCCAGTCCGCGACCGGGGGTCTCGGGAACGCCCTCGGAGCTGGCGCAGCAGGCGCTGACCCAGACGTATTTGCACTGGGGCGTGCATGCCTGGTCCATTTACGTGGTGATCGGGCTGGCCCTCGCCTACGCCATCCACCGGCGCAAGCGCCCGGTATCCATCCGCTGGGCCCTTGAACCCCTCCTGGGCAAACGCGTACAGGGCGGGTGGGGCAATGTGATCGATGTTGTCGCCCTCGTCGGCACACTCTTTGGTGTGGCCACCTCGCTGGGCCTGGGCGTCCTGCAAATCAGCGCCGGGCTGGACAGCATTAACCTGGTGGAGCCCAGCCAGGGTTCCCAAATCATCATCATCATCGTGATTTCCTTCTTCGTCCTGCTGTCTGTCCTCTCCGGCGTGACCAAAGGCATGAAGTGGCTGTCCAGCATCAACCTGGTGCTCGCCGGAATGCTGGTGCTGTACCTGCTGGTCTTTGGACCGTCCACCTTCCTGCTCCGCGAATTCGTGCAGTCCATGGGCTCCTACATCCAGAACTTCGTCAGTCTCTCCTTCAACGTCAATGCTTTCACCGGAGAAGAAGGCGCGGCCTGGCAGGCCTCCTGGACGTCGTTCTACTGGGGCTGGTGGATCTCCTGGGCCCCCTTTGTGGGCATCTTCATCGCCCGGATTTCCCGCGGGAGGACGGTCCGCCAGTTCGTCGCAGGAGTCATCCTGGTGCCCACCCTGATTGGTATCCTCTGGTTCAGCGTTCTCGGCGGAACCGCCCTGGCTGTACAGCTTGGCGGAACCGGCAACCTCCTGGAGCCCGACGGCAGCGTCGACGTGTCCAGCGCGTTGTTCAACATGCTCTCCTACGTACCGGGCACCTCCGTCCTTACTGTCGGCGTGATCCTCCTGATCGCCATCTTCTTCATCACCTCCTCGGACTCCGGCGCCCTGGTAATGGGCATGATCGCCACCGGCGGCCAGGTCAACCCGAAAAAGCGGGTGCGGACCTTCTTCACCGTCATTACCGCGGTGCTGGCCATCTCGCTGCTGATCTCCGGTGGGCTGGTGGCTCTCCAGACAGCGGCGATCATCATCGCCCTGCCGTTCAGCATCATCATGCTGGCGATTTGCTGGGCCACCATCATCGCCTTCAGCAGGGAGCGCCGGGCCTACGAACGGGCACGCCGCGCCCAATTGGTCGATCACATCGGCGACTTCTACGGCCTGGAAGTTGAGGAGCTCGCCGAACACGGCATCCTTGGCAGCAGTCCCCGTTGGATGCAGATGCTCCGCCGTCGGGGCGCCCCGACCGGGACCGCCGTACCGGAAGAATTCATGCCAAGTCCCGAGCCGTCCACGGCCGCCGTGGACACCGTCATGGCCTCCGGGCAAAGGCCCAGGCACGCCTCCGCGCGGGCGCTGCAGGTTGAGAACGCCGAAGCGGACGGCGTATTGATCGCCGACGTGGACAGCGTTGTGGAGCATGACCCCCTGGCGTCCCAGGACGTCCACGACGTTCCCGACCGCGGCGACGCAACGCCGAGCCGATGGTAAGCCGGCCAGACAAAGACCGCCGGAATGCTGGAATGGACAGGTTTTCAGGGCTATGTTGAAGGTATGAACAAGGTAGCGAGCAAGCACTTCGGAGAGGTTGAACTCAACCACGGAAGAGACCACAGTTTCACCGCCAAGCATGAACTGGCGGGCCAGACTGTGGAGCTTGACCTGAATGTCAACGCGCATGACCACTTCGACGAAGCGGCGATGCACAAAGTTGACTACCGGCTGCGCTTCCTGCCCGAACTCGTGGACCAGGTCCGGGAAATGATCGCCGAGGAACTGGAGCAGGACGGCACCAGCCCGCAGGAGTACCGGCACTTCCACTGCAACGCGATCAAGGACGAACACCTGCGAAAGGTCTTCGGCGTCGAGGACAAGAGCCAGCTCACCGACGCGGTCTTCCTCAAGGCGCTAAAGCTGGGCCACGTGGGCATCTTCCCGGGCCAGCCGGAGCGCTACTTCGTTCTGGACTTCACGCTCGGCCAGCATTTCTCCGACGAGGTCCTGGTGGCGTCCGCCGACGAGGACGGCGTCGTGGACGACGAGATCCTCTGGGAATCCTGAATCGACTGCTCCGATACCGCCCTTTTGAGCGTTCATAAGGGCAGTTGCTCAGCAATCGATGAGTAAAACGCACGACGCCGGCCGGCCACCTTTGAAAGGTGACCGGCCGGCGTCGTTAATTCAGCTGTTCGTCAGTTCAGCTGCCGGCTACTTGGCTGGTTCCAGCAGTCCGGCGCGGACCGTCTTCGTGGCGTGGACCAGGTTGCGCAGGGACTCCTCGGTCTCGGCGTAGCCGCGGGTCTTCAGGCCGCAGTCCGGGTTGACCCAGAGCTGGCGGGACGGGACGTGCTTGACGGCGGTGCTGAGCAGTTCGGTGACTTCCTGCTCGCCCGGGACGCGCGGCGAGTGGATGTCATAGACGCCCGGACCCACGCCGCGGCCGAAGCTGTGGGATTCCAGGTCGTGGACGACCTCCATACGGGAGCGGGCGGCCTCGATCGAGGTGACGTCGGCGTCGAGGCCGTCGATCGCGTCGATGATGGCGCCGAACTCGGAGTAGCACAGGTGCGTGTGGACCTGCGTGGCGTCCCCGGCGCCGGCGGTGGCGAGGCGGAAGGACTTCACGGACCAGTCCAGGTACGAGGCCTGGTCGGCCTTGCGCAGCGGCAGGAGCTCGCGCAGGGCAGGCTCGTCCACCTGGATGACCTTGATGCCGGCAGCTTCGAGGTCGGCGATTTCGTCGCGGAGGGCCAGTGCCACCTGG
Organism: Arthrobacter sp.; assembly: GCA_035467435.1. Lineage (GTDB taxonomy): Bacteria > Actinomycetota > Actinomycetes > Actinomycetales > Micrococcaceae > Arthrobacter. The sequence goes on from DATITT010000001.1 coordinate 3,131, forward strand.
TTGGCGGTCTCGCCGAGCGGCTGGTCATCGCGGACGAAGGACCAGGCGAGGATCGTGACCGGGCCGGTGAGCATGCCCTTCATCGGCTTGGTGGTCAGTGACTGCGCGTACCTGGCCCATTCCACCGTGATGGGGGCGCTGCGGGTGACGTCGCCCCACAGGATCGAGGGGCGGGTGCATCGGGAGCCGTAGGACTGGACCCAGCCGTGCACCGTGACGTCGAAGCCTTCGAGGTTCTCGGCGAAGTACTGGACCATGTCGTTGCGCTCGGGCTCACCGTGGACCAGGACATCGAAGCCGAGCTCTTCCTGCAGCTCCACGACGCGCTTGATCTCATCCTTCATGAGCTGCTCGTACTGGTCGGTGCTGAGCTCGCCCTTGTTGGCGCGCGCCCGGGCGGTGCGGATTTCGCCGGTTTGCGGGAAGGAGCCGATGGTGGTGGTGGGCAGCGGCGGCAGGTGCAGGGCCTCGGTCTGCGCGGCTTCGCGGACGCCGTAGTCGGAGCGGCTGAAGTCGGCGTCGGTGAGGGCTGCGGTGCGCTTCCGGACCTCCGTGCGGCGGACGCCGTCGGCTGCGGCGCGGTCAGCGATGATGCGCGTGGCCTCATCGATGGCCGGCTGGACATCCCTTGCTTGAACACCAGTTGCCGGGTCGGTCAGCAGGCCGGCGAGCGTGACGACCTCGGCGGCCTTCTGGTCGGCGAAGGCCAGCCAGCTGCGCAGCTGCGCGGAGAGCTGGGTCTCCTCGTCGACGTCGTGCGGGACGTGCTGCGTGGAAGTGGAGGTGCTGACAGCCAGCTTGGCGACAGACTTCTTCAGCTCGGCGATCTTCTCCGCGGAGGCAGCGAGATCGTTGCGCCAGATGTTGTGGCCGTCGACGACGCCGGCGACCAGGGTCTTGTTGCCCAGGGCGGCCAGCGCCGCGGCGGAGGGAACCGCGCCCTTGAAGACGTCCAGGTGCAGCGCGTCGATGCCGGTCGCGGCGAGCGTGCCGAGCTGGCCGTTGAGCGAACCGTAGGGGGTGGAGACGAACAGCTGCGGCCGGCCGGCGGCAGCGGAGAGCACCTCGTAGGAGCGGGCGACGGCGGCCTGGATCTCGGCGGCGGGGGTGTCCTGGTCTACCACGAGGGCTGGCTCGTCGAGCTGGACCCAGCTGGCTCCGGCGGCGGCCAGTTTCTCCAGCAGGGCGGTGTAGACCGGCAGCACGTCCTCGAGGCGGGACAGCGGGCTGAAGCCGGCCGGGGCGTCGTCGGAGGCCTTGCTCAGCAGCAGGAAGGTGACCGGGCCGACGATGTACGGGCGGGTCTGGACCCCGTTGGCGAGGGCGTAGTCGAATTCCTCGACGATGCGGGTGGAGGTCAGCGAGAAGCTGGTCTCCGGGCCGATTTCCGGGACGAGGTAGTGGTAGTTCGTGTCGAACCACTTGGTCATTTCCAGCGGCTGCTGGTCTTTGGTGCCGCGGGCCAGCGTGAAGTAGCCCTCGATGTCCAGCTGCCCTTCAGCGTTCAGGAGGTTGCCGAAGCGGGCGGGCACGGCGCCGAGGTGGGCGGCGGCGTCGAGCACCTGGTCGTAGAAGGAGAACGTGCCGGGAACGGCGGCGGCTTCGGTGAGGCCGAGGTCCTGGAGGCGCCGGGCGGTGCCGAGCTGGATCTCCTTGGCGGCGGCGTCGAGGGCGGCGGCGTCGATCTTGCCGGCCCAGTAGGCCTCCACGGCCTTCTTGAGTTCCCGGCGGCGGCCGATGCGCGGGTAGCCGAGGATCGAGGCGGACGGGAAGGGGGTGTTGCTGGCGGAAGTGTGCTGTGCAGTCATGGGAAAGTCCTGAGCGTTGGTGGGGTGGTCAGCTGGCGAGCTGGCGGCGGCCGGCCGTGCGCTGGTGGCTACTGTGCCGGTTGCCGCGGCGCGGCCGGGGCAGGGCGAGCTTGTCCAGCACGTCAAGGGCGGCGGTGTGTTCGTTGAAGGTGTAAAGGTGCAGTCCGGGGGCGCCGGCGTCCAGGGCCGCGTTGGCCAGGTCCACGGTGGCGCTGATCCCGATCCGGGTGCGGTCGGCGTCGGTCTCCGCGGCGGCGAGCCGCTCGATCAGGACCGGGTCCGGTTCGACTCCGGTCAGCTCGCTGAGGCGGGTGAGCCGGCGGATGCTGGTGAGCGGCATAACGCCCGGGATGATCGGGATGGTGACGCCGGCCCGGCGTGCCCGGGTCAGCAGGTCCGCGTACTGCTCGGTGTGGAAGAAGACCTGGGTGATGGCGAAGTCGGCGCCGGAGCGCTGCTTGGCGAGCAGCACCTCGACGTCGTGCGCCTCACTGGGGGATTCCGGGTGCCGGGTCGGGTAGGCGGCGACGCCAACAGCCACCTTGCCGGCGCACAACAGCGCGGAGCGGCGCTGTTCGACGCGGCGGATGAGCTCGATCAGGTCCTGGGCGTAGCGCAGTGATCCCTCGGGAGGGGCCACGCCGTCCTTGGGCTGGTCGCCGCGCAGGGCCAGGATGCCGCGCACGCCGACGTCGAGCAGTTCGCCGATGAT
>DATITT010000002.1:0-6008 GCA_035467435.1 Arthrobacter sp.
CGGCACTGCCAATATTCCGGCCGGCACTACTGGCCGATCGAGTCCAGGGACGCCGGAATGTTGTCCAGATAACCCTTGATGTTGCGGGCGGTTTCCTTAACGGAATCGCCACCGAACTTTTCCGTGACCGCCTCGGCCAGGACGAGCGCCACCATGGCTTCGGCGACGACACCGGCCGCGGGAACCGCACAGACGTCGGAGCGCTGGTGGTGGGCCTTGGCGGCCTCTCCGGTGCTGACGTCGACGGTCTTGAGGGCCCGCGGCACGGTGGCGATGGGCTTCATCGCGGCACGGACGCGGAGCACGTCGCCGATGCTCATGCCGCCTTCGATGCCGCCGGCCCGGTTGGACGTGCGGATGATCCTGCCGTCGGCGTCCTTGACGATCTCGTCGTGGGCGGCCGAGCCGCGGCGGGACGCGGTGAGGAAGCCGTCGCCGACTTCGACGCCCTTGATGGCCTGGATGCCCATCAGGGCTGCCGCCAGCCGCGAATCGAGGCGCCGGTCCCAGTGGACGTAGCTGCCCAGTCCCGGCGGGAGTCCATAGGCGAGGACCTCGACGACTCCGCCGAGGGTTTCGCCTTCCTTGTGCGCGATGTCGACTTCGGCGACCATGGCGTCCGAGGTTTCCCGGTCGAAACAGCGCAGCGGGTCGGCGTCGAGGGCCAGGACGTTGTCCGGAACCGGCAGCGGCCGGCCTTCCGGGACGGCGGTGCTGGCGATCGACACCGTGTGGGACACGAGCTCGATGCCGAGCTGTTTGAGGAACGCTGAGGCGACGGTGCCGAGGGCCACGCGGGTGGCCGTTTCGCGGGCGCTGGCGCGCTCCAGCACGGGACGGGCCTCGTCGAAGCCGTATTTCTGCATGCCGGTGAAGTCAGCGTGGCCGGGCCTGGGACGGGTCAGCGGGGCATTGCGGGCCAGGTCGGCGAGGATCTCCGGGGCCACGGGATCGGCAGACATGATCTGCTCCCACTTGGGCCATTCCGTATTGCCGACCTGGATGGCCACGGGGCCACCCTGGGTGATGCCGTGGCGGACGCCGCCGAGGATCGTGACCACGTCCTGCTCAAACTTCATCCGCGCGCCGCGGCCATATCCGAGCCGGCGCCGGGCCAGCGAATCTGCAATCCGGGCGCTGGTGAGTTCCACACCGGCGGGCACGCCTTCGATAATTCCGACCAGTGCCGGGCCATGGGATTCACCGGCAGTCAACCAACGCAACATAAAATCCATCCTGCCATGTAAGGCGGTTAGAACACCCGTCGGGGCGCCCCGACTGCGTCACACATCACATCTATGACTTCAGCCGGCACGGCCTCACCGACGCCGGTGAAGTGCCGGACCTGCTCCACAGCCTGGTAGATGAGCATCTCGAGTCCGGGGATCACGGTGCCGCCGGCCTCCTGCCACGCGGCGGCGATCCGGCTGGGCCAGGGGTCATAGGCGACGTCCAGCAGCACGCCGGGCCGGAGCCCTGCGGTTTCCCGGGACGGCTCCCCCGTGCGTTGCGCGAACAGCTCCGCGAGGTCCCCGGCGAGCGGGTCCGCGGCGCGGGGCGGCAGTGTGGAGATGACGACGTCGGCCCGGGCGACGGCGGCAGCCGCTCCGGCCAGCGGCAGGACCCGGAGGGGGAGGCCGAGGGCTGCGGCAGCGGCCCGTGCCTCGGCGGCGCGGGTGACATCGCGGACGAAGATTTCGACGTCCGGCGCGCCCAGTTCCTTCAGTGCCGCGACCGCAGCGGCCGAGGTGCCGCCACCGCCCAGCACGACGGCAGTGGGCGCGGACACGGCCCCCGCATGGCGGAGGGCGTTGACGATTCCGGCGACGTCGGTGTTGTAGCCGACCAGGCGGGTGGCGCCGGAGGTGTCTCCCGGAGACGGGCGCTCGAACGCGACCGTGTTGATGACCCCGAGCTCGCGGGCCACGCCGCGGGCCTCATCCACCTCCCGGACCATGCCGGACTTCAGCGGCATGGTGACCGACAGCCCGCGCCAGCCCTCCCCGTGCCGCACGTCCTCCCGGACCCGGGCCATAAAGGCCGGCAGCTCGTCCTCGGTCACATCAATGGCCGAATAGTCCATGTCAACGCCAAGGTGGGCGTACGCGGCCCGGTGCAGCGCCGGTGACTTTGAATGGCTGATCGGGTGCCCAAGCACGGCGGCCCGGAGCGTCATACGCAGCGGCCGGGGTTTGCTTCGCACCACGCGTTGTACCTGGCCACGTAGACGTTGTGCTCCGCCAGCGTACTGGAGAACAAGGTCTCCTTGGTGTCCAGGTTGATCGTCACCCAGTAGAGGTAGTCGTTCGTCTTGGGGTTGGCGGCCGCGTCAATCGCCGTCTTGCCGGGCGAGCCAATCGGCCCGACCGGCAGGCCCTGGTTGGCATAGGTGTTGTACGGGTTGGACTTGTCGGCTTTCTGGGCCTCGTCGATGTGGAAACTCTTGATGCCGAGCCCGTACGTCACCGTTGCGTCGGACTGGATCAGCCCGTTCGTCTCGACGTTGTCCGGCTTGAGGCGGTTATAGATCGCGCCCGCCACATCGCCGTACTCCGCCTGGCCGCCCTCGGCCTGCACGATGCTGGCGACCGTGATGACGTCGTACTGCTTCGCTGGATCGGTGACGCCCTGGGAGGTGAGCTCGTCCAGGGTGGTGGTCACGAGCTTCTGCAGCACGTCCTTCGCCGGGGTGCCAAGCGGGAAGCGGTGCTCGCCGGGCGCGAGGAATCCTTCGAGGTTCCTGGCCTGGGCGGGCACGCCGAACTGGGAGGGCGAGTCACTGAGCTCCTTGAGTTGGGCGACCGGCACACCGGTCCCCGCGGAGATGGCCGCGAGCGATTCGCCGATCCTGAGTCCGGCGCTCAGCGCGAAGTACATCACCTTGCCCTGGTCCTTGTTCAGCAGTACCGCCACGGCGTCGGAGTTCTTCATTTCGTTGCGCATGGTGAAATCTCCGGGAGCCAAAGCCCCGCCGGAGGCCAGGAATTCCCGCAGGAACGTGTCGGAGTTCGCCACGACGTTCTTGTCCTGGAGTTCGGTCGCCACGGACTTCGGCCCGGCGCCCGGAGGCACGGTGATGAGCACCTCCCCGGTTCCGGGGCCCGGGTAGTCGGCCACCGTGTCCCCGCCGAGGAAGGGCTTAAGGAACTGTGCGCCGAGGGCGACAGCCACGACGAAGACCGACAGGGACAGCAACAGCACAAGGAAGCGGCGCCGGCGGCGGACCTTCCTGGACGGGCCCTTGGACGTACGGATGGCGGCACCTCCGGCCAACACAACGTGGCCGTCTTCCTCGTGGTCTTCGGCAGGGCGGCCGTCCGCGTCGTCGTAAACATAGCGGACGTCGCCGTCGGGATGGACGGCGTGGCCGTCGTGAACCTGGGCATCATGTCGCGGGTCGTGGTCCAGAACGTCGTCCAGGGTGTGGAAGGCGTCCTCACGGGTATCTCCGCCTGCGTACTCGTAATCGGGCTCTTCATGCACGGGATCTCCATGCACGGACTCAACATGCAGGGGCTCTTCATGCACGGACTCTTCATGCATGGGCTCTTCATGCATGGGCTCTTCATGCAGAGGCTCTCCATGCACGGGCTCTCCATGCACGGGATCTTCATGCACGGTGGGGCCCGCCGCGGGCCGGTCCGGAGCGTCGGCCGCCTGGAGCCGCGCCGGCTGCGCAACGTCATCAGCATCGGGGGCGGAATCATGCCCGGTGCCGGGCCCGGCAGGCGGGACGTCCTCGCCGGTCTCGACAGCCTGCGGAGGGATTACGTCATGACCCTCCGTCCCCGGGACCGTATGCTGGGCCCTGAGCTCTTTGCGGGTCAGCGGTCGGCCTGCGCCGCCGAAAACATCACCGGAGGAGTCGTCACTGTTGACCGGGCTCACTGTAGCCTTCCATTTCGGGCAGAATGCGTTGCGCAGAAAACTTGTCTAGTGCCGGACCAGCCTGAGCGCCGTCCCCGGATGGCCCCGGCGCGGACTCCGCGTACACGCGGCTTCCGACCTCCGTCCCCCTGGCCTTTTGCATATCTATTGCATGTTGCAGGATACCTGCCGCTGCAACCTGATCAACTACCTTACGATGATTTCTGCTGCTCATGCCAGCCTCGTGCAGGTTCCGGTGGGCCGACACTGTGCTCAGGCGCTCATCGACCAGCCGGACCGGAACATCGGACCCGCACTCCCCCAGTTTACCCGCCAGTAGTCTTGCGTAGTCCGTGGCCATCCGGGCCGAGGCATGTTCCTCACCCTTCATCGTCCGGGGCAGGCCCACAAAAATCTCCACGGCGCCGAGTTCCGCGGCCAGGGCCGCGAGAATCCGCACGTCAGTGTTCTTCTTCACGTTCCGTTCCAGGGTGCGCAAGGGTGTGGCCAGGATGCCTTCACGGTCGCAGACCGCCACACCGACCCTGACCGTGCCGACGTCGACCCCGAGCTTGACGCCTTGGGGGTAGTCGCCGGGCACGGCAGCCTCGTTCACGGGTCGTCCGTTATCGCCGGGTAATGGCGTCCACGACGGCCGCGAGGGCGGCGCCGACCTGGGTGGCGTCCGTGCCGCCGCCCTGGGCGACGTCGTCCTTGCCGCCCCCGCCGCCGCCGAGGATTCCGGCGGCGAGGCGCACCAGGGCGCCTGCCTTGACGCCGGCTGCCCGGGCAGCTTCGTTGGTGGCGATCAGTATCACGGGGCGGTCATTGCTGACACCGGCGACGGCGACGGCCGCCGGCTCGGAGCCCAGACGAGTCCGCAGGTCCAGTGCCAGGCCGCGGAGGTCATCCGCGCCGCTGACCTGGCCGGCGTCGTGCGCGATGACGTTGATGCCGGCGGCGTCCTTGGCGGTGCCGACGAGCTGCGCGGCTGCTGCGGTGAGCTGCTCCTTGCGCAGGCGATCGAGTTCCTTCTCGGCAGTTTTGAGTTTGGTCAGCGTGGTGGCAATCCGGTCCGCGAGGAGCCCGGAAGGAACCTTGAGCATCTCGGTGAGTTCGGTGACAAGGGCACGTTCGGCGGCGAGGTGCCGGAAGGCGTCCATACCGACGAAGGCCTCGACCCGGCGGTTTCCCGACCCGACGGACTGTTCCCCGAGCAGCGAGAGGCTGCCGATCAGGGAGGTGTTCTCAACGTGCGTGCCGCCACAGAGCTCACGGGACCAGGCGCCGTCGATCTCCACGACGCGGACTTCGTTGCCGTAGTTCTCGCCGAAGAGCGCCATGGCGCCGAGGGACTTGGCCTCGGCGAGGCCCATGATCCTGGTCTCGACCCGGTAGTTGTTGCGGATCGCGATGTTGGAGACTTCCTCGATTTCCGAGCGCGTGGCCGGGCTCAGGCCTTCACCCCAGGCGAAGTCGAAGCGCAGGTAGCCGGCCTTGTTGTAGGAGCCGCGCTGCAGCGCTTCCGGGCCGAGGATCTGGTGCAGGGCCGCGTGCACGATATGCGTGCCGGTGTGGGCCTGCTCGGCGGCGTGCCGGCGTTCCCGGTCCACGGCCGCCTGGACGAGGGAGTCGGCGCCGATTTCGCCCTCCCGGACGATTGCCTTGTGCACGCTCAGGCCCTTGATGGGGCGCTGGACGTCCAGGACCTCGACGACGAAGCCGTCGCCGGTGATCAGTCCGGTGTCGGCGGCCTGGCCGCCGGCCTCGGCGTAGAACGGGGTCTCGGCAAGGACGAGCTCGATTTCGTCGCCTGTGGAGGCCTGGGAGACCTTGCGCCCGGCGGCGAGGATGCCGCGGACCTTGGACTCTCCCATGAGCTCGGTATAGCCGGTGAAGACGGTCTCGCCGGCGGACAGCAGTTCCTGGAAGGCGCTGAGGTCCGCGTGGGAGCCCTTCTTGCCCTTGGCGTCGGCCTGGGCGCGCTGGCGCTGTTCGAGCATGAGCTTGCGGAACTCGGGCTCATCGACCTTCAGTCCGGCCTCTTCTGCCATTTCGAGGGTGAGGTCGATCGGGAAGCCGTAGGTGTCGTGCAGGGCGAAGGCGTCGGCGCCGGAGAGCGGACGGCCGGCGGCCTGGGA
>DATITT010000003.1:0-7008 GCA_035467435.1 Arthrobacter sp.
CGGCCGCGGTGCGGACCGGCTTCTCCAGCACGGGACCGACGCCGGGACCGATGTCCACGCCGACGCCGGCCAGCTTGAGCGGGATGACGATGTCGGAGAAGAAGATGGCCGCGTCCACGTCGTGGCGGCGGACCGGCTGCAGGGTGATCTCGGAGGCCAGTTCCGGGCGCAGGCAGGAATCCAGCATCGCGACCCCCTCGCGCAGCTTGAGGTATTCGGGCAGCGAGCGGCCGGCCTGGCGCATGAACCACACCGGACGGCGGGAGGGCTTGCCGCCGCGGTAGGCGGTGATCAGCGGGGAATCCGCGGTGCGGCCGTCCATCAGAGGGTGCCCGGCGTCAAGGCCGGAGAGTTCGGGAGTTGCCGCAGCGCGAGGAGTCATGCCTTCGATTGTGCCGAAAATCAGCCCCAAAAGATAACGACAGCCTGTCACCGACACGGGCAGCGACCCGGGTTGTGCCCCGGCCGTGGCACGCATCACAGCCCCGCGTGTGCAGTCCCACGCCGGGCTGTTGTTCTACACGGGAACGAAAAAGCTATGATTGTGATGCTGTGGTTCTTTTTTCTCTGGTGGCGACCCACGCCGACATCGACCTCGAGACCGTTGCTCAACTGAGCACCGGTGCTTCTGAGCTCGCCACATCCGCCCTTGCCGGATCGCCGGCCGTGGCGGGTGCCATTGTGCTTGCCACCTGCAACCGCTTCGAAATCTACGGTGAAGCGCCCCGCCACGACGACGTCGAAGACGCCCGTCTGGCCCTCATCGCCCAGCTCAGCGGCTCCACCGGGCTCAGCGAGCAGCTCGTGGCGCGCTCCTTCAACACCCGCACGGGCGCGGACGTCACCCGGCACCTCTTCTCCGTCAGCTCCGGGCTGGACTCCGCCGTCGTCGGCGAACGCGAAATCGCCGGCCAGGTCCGCCGGGCCCTGATCACGGCCCAGCACGAGGGCACGGCCAGCGCCGGCCTCGTCCGGCTCTTCCAGGCGGCATCGAAGACCGCCAAGGACGTCGGGGCCCAGACCGCCCTCGGCGCCCGCGGCCTCTCGGTGGTCTCCGTGGCCCTGGACCTCGCCACCGAGCTGTCCGAAGTCCCCGACTGGTCCACCAAAAGGGTCGTGGTGTTCGGCACCGGCGCCTACGCCGGCGCCACCATGTCGCTGCTGCGTGAGCGCGGCTGCACCGATGTCTCCGTCTACTCCTCCTCCGGCCGTGCCGCCGGTTTCGTCGACACCCGCGGCGGGACCGCACTGGACGGCGACAGCCTCCCGGCCGCCGTCGCCGCCGCCGACGTTATGATCGGCTGCAGCGGCGCGGACACCCGCGTCGAGGCATCGGAACTGGCCAGGGTCCGGGAGTCCTCACCCCAGCCCCTGATCGCCATCGATCTGGCCCTCACGCACGATTTTGATCCCGCCGTCGGCGGACTCGACGGCGTCGAACTGCTCACGCTGGAATCGGTCCGCCTGGCCGCCCCGCAGGAACAGGCCGAATCACTGGCCCAGGCCAGCAGCATTGTGGCCGGCGCGGCCAGCGCGTTCGAGCAGGAACGCGAGGCCCGCTCAGTGGACTCGGCCATTGTCGCCCTGCGCCGGCACACCATGAACGTGCTGGACGCGGAAATGGAAAAAGTCCGGGCCCGCCACGGCTGCACTGCCGCGGCCGAGGAAGTTGAGTTCGCGCTCCGCCGGATGGTCAAGCAACTGCTGCACGTCCCCACGGTCCGGGCCCGCGAGCTCGCCTCCAACGGCCAGCAGGAAGACTACGTGGCCGCCCTTGAGGCGCTGTACGGCATCACTGTCGAACAGCCCGCCGCCAAAGCCGCCGCCGAATGCCCGGTGGTCCACGATGAACGTCCCGCACCGGGCGTTGTTCGGGAAACCGCCTAAACGGCATTTCTCGCCGGACCGCCGACTCGGAGCGGCCCGCTCGCGGCGTTGGAGGAGTTCAGCGACCCGGTTACCGGTCTCCGGGGACGACGTCTCTCTGTGTATTCAATTCCTGCATCACGCCGGCAAGGACGCAGACTTCGGAGAGGAGTATTCTGTGGTGTATCCGTCCGATACGGGCGGGCTGCTCCGGTTTGAGGGGTGAAAACGTGGCTGTAAATCCAGTGCCGAGTCCATCGACGGGGCCGCACCCCGGCTCGCGTCCGGTAAGTAAAGCGCCGTCCAAACCCAAGCGCCCTCCACAAAAATCGGCACCTGACCAACCTGGGGCCACGGCCGTGACGCGGGCCGGAATGATCTGGGTTGCCGTCAGCGCCGGGCTGGTTGTTCTGGTGCTACTGATCATCTTCATCCTGCAGAATCAGGACCGCGTGACCGTGCATTATCTTGGCGTGGCCGGCGAGTTGTCGTTGGGCATGGCGCTGTTCATCGCGGCAGTGGCGGGCGGAGTTCTGGTTGCCATCGCTGGTGCGGCGCGGATCCTCCAGCTTAGAAGCCAGCGCCGGCACCCGCCGGCTTCCCCCGGGGCAGCCGCCGGACGCCACGAGCCCAACTCCAGGCCGTGAATTCACCGCAGTAGCCGGGCGGGCGCTGCAAAGTGAGTGGCGGTGGCGAAGTGCGGTTTCCGGGTGTTCCCGGCTGCCTGATCAAGACGATACGTCCGAGGGTTACTCCAAGTCCGGATCGGGGGTCAGCACGAGCGCGTGGCGCCATTCCCGGGAACTTCACCCTGCCCAGGCCCGGATCCCGGCTGGGAAGCCATGTTCCCAGGGCTGCACGGCACCGTGACCCTACAGGTGTGGACGCCGCCTGAACGACTAGCCTGTGGGGACCTCGGTCCGGCTGCCGTCAATGAACGGGCGTCCGGTGCGGCCTGTCCGCGAACTCGCGGGGCAGCCGCTCCCGCGGACTCCCGGATCGCTGGTGCCCTGTCGCGTTCCTGGCTTCCCGGTAGACCATGAATGCCGCCAGCCCGTCCGCTGAACGCAGGCCGGTTCAAACCTGCCGTTGATCGAAGCTGAACCCGCACGCGCACCTGTAGGTCAGCAGGTCGCCGTCGTTCCTCTCTTCGGGTGGCGCCGGGTCGACTGTCACCGGCTGCATGGGTTGACCGCAGTGAATGTGGGAGGCCAGCATCCGCCGCAGCTGCGGATCCTCAGAGAGCCTTGCACGCGCGGCTCCCTTTAGGCCTTTGCTACGAACCGCCTGGGGAATCTGTGAAGGTGTCATTGCCGCCGCTCCCTTGTTCAGCCCAGTGCGGCGAGGAGGTCGGCGCAGGCTTGCTCGCAGCGGCGGCAGGCTTCGGCGCACACCTCGCAGTGGCGGTGCATCGAGGCATGCCGCCCGCATTCATCGGCGCAAGCCTTGCAGGCGGTACGGCACGCTTCCAGCACTGCACGGGTGATAGTGGCGTCGTAGCCGGCATGGCGGGAGAGGATCTTTCCGGTGGCCGCACAGATGTCGACGCAGTCAAGGTTGGTGCGGATGCATTTGGTGAGCTCGGCGACCATATCCTCACTGAGGCATGCGTCGGCGCAAGCGGTGCACGTTTGCGCGCAGTCAAAGCACGCCTGGATGCATTCCGCGAGCTTGGCCTTATCGATACTCCCCAAGTCCTTGGGGTAGGTGTCCAGCATGGACTGTACGTGTGTCATTGATTTCTCTTTCCAGGTTTTACGGCAGGTGTCTGTGAAGTGAAACGACGAGCCGTTTTTACGTCCTGCTGATGGAGAGACCGACCACTGTAAGCGCCGGCAGATCCGGCGCCGGAGGAAGAACGCTGGAAAAAATCCCGTCACCGGGCTGCTGCCGGTGGGTCAAGGACGGCGGGTCCACCGCCCCAGTCCTCAGCGGGGCCGGTTCGCTGCGGGGGGACTGCCGCCGTTCGCAGCGGTCCTTCAGCAGCGACTCAGGGTCACTGAACGGGCCAACCTCGTGGACGACGCGGACAATCTGGGAATCCGACGCGGAAGTGTCACCTGAACTGGCCGCGGGTTTCTCCTGCGGGGGAACTAGCTCAAGGCCTTGGTCGCCCACCGACTGGAAGGGGTCATGCCCGGGAACGATGGCATATCGGCTGCCGTGGGTGTAGGACGCGGCTCCCGCCAAGAGAAGGGACAGCAGGAGCCACACGAATACGCCTCGCAGCGAAACTGGGCAGCGAAGCATTCCTAACGAAGACCAACTCAGCGCGGCCATCCCCACTTCCTGGTGGATACCATCTGATCAGCCTAGCCTCGGGACCCTTTCAGATGATCACACGAGTATTACTTTTGCGCGTCGATTTTTGAAGACCACGATGTAGGAACCACCCCGCCACTGCTGGTGCAGGGCTTGGGCGGACTCTCTCTAGTACTGCACCCGCCCGCGACAGAGGCTGCGATCAACACAGCCGCTGCCCCTGCCAACCTCAAGCGCAGGGTCGCAGGCTTGGGCCGGCGCCTAAGGCGTTGCGCATACGGCCCAAGTGGTCCGTTATCTCCGTCCAGTAGTGGCCCTCTCGGTCGCACCAGGTGAGCTCCTGAATCAGCCCAATGAGTCGTTCTGCGACGGCCGAATCTGCCGCTCCGTATTGCCGGGGCTGGTTCATTGCCATATCGAGTAGATCCTTGAGCTCAGGAAGCGAAACCACCACCCGCCGTCTTCGTCGGTGAGGTGCTCGGGGCCGGGGCTTCTTTCCGCCGGCCGGCACAAGAGAACGGAGAGGTGCCCGATGACGTGCACCGCAAATTTCAGGTACGAAGAGGCTGGTTCCGTTGCTTTCGCCGCGGACGCTTCGAAGGACGGCAAAGGCAAAGGCGAAGGCAGGCAGAAAAAGGGCCAACGTGACGCGGACAAACCGGTCAGAGGCAACGGTCCGCAGGAGCCGCGGGGAGAGCTGGCCAGCTGCAACGTCAAGCGTGGGCAACACCGTCCCCAGAACGACGGCCAAGGCAACCGCCACAGTCGGAAGAGGCCACGGCTGCGTCCGCAATGCGTCCATCGACTGCACGCCCAATCATCGGGACCAAACCGGCGGCATCGCAGGTGCTTCTGTCCTAGGTTCCTAGGTTCCTAGGTTCCTAGGTTCCGGGAAGGATCAGACGCCCCAGGCTTTTACAGTCAGCCGCACCCCGCCCAGCTGGCTCCAAGCTGGCAGAACTGGCGATGCTAAGCGTACTGTCAAATAAGTTCCCTTGCCCGTGGTATACGCCCAAAACCTCCAAGATCGAAGGAGCGCCATGCTAAAAAGAGCCCGAGTAATGCCGGAGACCGGGCAGGAAACCTATGTGGTTTGATTCCTGGGCGGAGATTCTGCGCGTCCTGATCATCGGCTCGGTTTCGTATGTCGCCTTGGTGGTGGTCTTGCGGGTCTCGGGCAAAAGGACCCTTGGGCAGCTGAACGCATTCGACTTCATCGTCACCGTCGCCATCGGATCAACCTTGGCGACAATTCTGCTCAGTTCGGACGTCGCCTCTTTTGAAGGGCTGACGGCGCTGGCGCTACTGGCGGGGCTGCAGTTTGTCGTTGCATGGGCGTCCGCACACGTGCCCGGCGCCAGGGATGCCGTGACAGCCCGCCCGGTGGCCCTGGTTATTTCCGGCGAACTTCAGCATGACCAGCTGCGGAGCAACCGCCTCAGCGAGTCCGAGGTGCTGCAGGCGGTGTGTTCCACCGGATCCGGCGACCTTTCCGACGTGGAGGCAGTGGTGCTTGAAAACCAAGGGAAGTATCAGCGTCATCCCCCAGAGCAAACTCGGCAACGGCTCAACCATCAAAGGTATCCAGGACGCCCACGGGTCAGAGGGCCAATGACAGAACTTGGACCTGGGTATCTCTCCGGAAGGCGACCGGCTTCGCGCAACGGAAGTGTTGGTGCCCTGTTTGGGCCAGCGCACAGCAAAAGAGCTGACTGCGGTGGGCGTCCTCGCCGTCGCGGGGTTGGATGTTGTTAACAATTTTCGTACTAAATGACTTGTACGGGCACAAATAACTTCCGGGCCCCGCAAACATTCAGGCTCATCCGCATTGCCAAGCCGGGTCGCGACAGTCCCGAGCTGGTGAAACTACCGAGGAAGGACTCTCATGAGTGAGGACTCCACACCACAGAAGCAAAAGAAGCTGTCACTGACCGGATCCGTGGCCCTCGGGACGGGGGTGATGATCGGGGCGGGGATCTTCGCCCTCGTAGGCCAGGTCGCAGAGCTGGCCGGGGGCTGGGTGCCCTGGGCTTTCTTCGCGGGGGCCGTGGTCGTGGCCTTCAGCTCCTATTCCTACATCCGCTACTCCGCCACCAACCCGTCCTCGGGCGGGATCGCCATGCTGCTCAAAGCCGCTTATGGGCCCGGAGTGGTCGCCGGGTCCTTCTCCCTGTTCATGTATGTGTCCATGGTCATGGCCGAGTCCCTGCTGGGCCGCACCTTCGCCACCTACCTGCTGCGGCCCTTTGGTCTGCAGGGCTCGACCTTCTTGGTGCCGGTCCTGGCTGTGGCCGCAATCGCGGTCGCTGCCCTGGTGAACCTGGTGGGCAACCGGTGGGTCGAGGGCTCTGCCACGGTGACGGCCGCGATCAAGATCTTAGGAATCGCGGTGCTGGCAATCGCGGGCATCCTTGCGGCCGGCGTGTCGTCCCTGGGCCGGCTGTTTACCGTGGCGGACCGCACCCCGCCGGATCAGGGGTGGCTGGGCTTCCTGGCCGGGGTCACGCTGTGCATTCTGGCGTACAAGGGCTTCACCACGATCACCAACCAGGGCGCTGACCTCCGCAACCCCGAGCGCAACATCGGCCGGTCCATCATGATCGCGATCGGCCTGTGCAGCATGCTCTACCTGCTGATCACCGTAGCGGTCACCGGCAGCCTCACGGTCGGTCAGATCGTCGAGGCCCGGGACTATGCCCTGGCCGAGGCCGCCGTCCCGACGTTCGGCTCCTGGGGCGTGACGCTGACCGTAGCGATCGCCGTGGTCGCCACACTCTCCGGGCTGGTAGCGAGTCTGTTCTCCGTCTCAAAGCTCTACGACATGCTCAGGGACATGGGACAGGCCCCCGGACTGCCCGGACAGCAGAGCCACCAGTCGCT
>DATITT010000004.1:0-6075 GCA_035467435.1 Arthrobacter sp.
GACGCCGGGGGGCCCGACTGACGGAACCGACGAAAGGAGGACGCACCAGCGAAAGAGGACCGGAGCATGCTCCGGTCCTCTTTCGCTGGTGCGCCCTTCGGCCCGGCTGCTGCGGGTCAGCCTTCTGCCGGCTAGCGCTTCTTCTTCTTGTTCGCGCGGCGCTGGGAGTCCTGTGCCGCGGCCTTGGCCGGGTTGCCGGAGCGGCCCGAGGTTTTGGACTCGACACGCGTCTGGGCCGAACCGTCCTCGCCGGGAGCCGTGTACTGCAGCTGGGCAGGCTTTTCGGGAGCTTCCAGCCCGGCAGCCCGGATCTGCGGCTCGTGGTGTTCGGTGTGCTGGCCAGCGGCGTCCGCCACGACCACGTCCTCAGCGGGGGTCACTTCGACCTCAAGATTGAACAGGAAGCCAACGCTCTCCTCCCGGATGGCCTCCATCATGGACTGGAACATGATGAAGCCCTCGCGCTGGTATTCCACCAGGGGATCGCGCTGGGCCATCGCGCGCAGGCCGATGCCTTCCTTCAGGTAATCCATTTCATAGAGGTGTTCCTGCCACTTGCGGCCGATCACGGACAGGACGACGCGGCGTTCGAGTTCGCGCATGCTCTCCCGGCCGATGGCTTCTTCGCGTGCCTGGTAGACCAGACGCGCGTCGGAGAGGATCTCCTCCCTCAGGAAGTCCACCGTGATCCGCGGCTTTCCGCCGGCCTCGTCGATGAGGTCGCGCGGGGTGACGCTCACCGGATAGAGGGTTTTAAGGTTGGACCACAGCAGGTTGAAGTCCCAGTCGTCGCCGGTGCCCTCCGCGGTGGCTGCCTCAATGAACGAGTTGATCGTGTCTTCCAGGAAGAACTGGACCTTCTCGTGGAGGTCATCGCCCTCGAGGATGCGGCGGCGGTCGCCGTAGATGGCCTCGCGCTGGCGGTTCAGGACGTCGTCGTACTTCAGGACGTTCTTCCGCTGTTCGGCATTGCGGCCTTCGACCTGGCCCTGGGCCGAGGCGATGGCGCGCGAGACGAGCTTGGATTCGAGCGCTACATCGTCGGGCACCGAGCTGTTCATCAGCCGTTCTGCCGCGCCCGAGTTGAACAGGCGCATCAGGTCGTCGGTGAGTGACAGGTAGAACCGGGACTCCCCCGGATCTCCCTGGCGTCCGGAGCGGCCGCGCAGCTGGTTGTCGATCCGGCGTGATTCGTGCCGTTCGGTGCCCAGCACGTACAGGCCGCCGAAGCCCAGGACTTCCTCGTGCTCGTCCTTGACCGACTGCTTGGCTGCCTCGAAGGCGTCGGGCCAGGCGGCCTCGTAGTCTTCGGAGTTTTCTTCCGGGTCCAGGCCCCGTTGCGCGAGTTCGGCGACAGCGGTGAACTCGGCGTTGCCGCCGAGCATGATGTCGGTACCGCGGCCTGCCATGTTGGTCGCCACGGTCACGGCGCCCTTGCGACCGGCCTGAGCCACGATCGCGGCCTCACGGGCGTGGTTCTTGGCGTTCAGGACCTCGTGCCGGACGCCTTCCTTGGCCAGCAGGTTGGAGAGGTATTCGCTCTTCTCGACGCTGGTGGTGCCGACCAGGATCGGCTGGCCCTTGGCGTGCCGTTCGGCGATGTCCTGGACGACTGCGTCGAACTTGACGGCCTCGTTCTTGTACACCAGGTCCGGCTGGTCGATCCGCGTCATGTCCCGGTTGGTGGGGATGGCGACGACACCGAGCTTGTAGGTGCTCATGAACTCGGCGGCTTCGGTCTCGGCGGTGCCGGTCATGCCAGCGAGCTTGTCGTACATGCGGAAGTAGTTCTGCAGCGTGACCGTGGCGAGCGTCTGGTTCTCGGCCTTGATCTCGACGCCTTCCTTGGCCTCAATCGCCTGGTGCATGCCCTCGTTGTAGCGCCGGCCCGCGAGGATACGGCCGGTGTGCTCGTCAACGATCAGCACCTCGCCGTCGAGGATGACGTAATCCTTGTCCCGCTTGAAGAGTTCCTTGGCTTTGATGGCGTTGTTGAGGAAGCCGATCAGGGGGGTGTTGGCGGACTCGTAGAGGTTGTGGATGCCGAGGTAGTCCTCGACTTTTTCGATGCCGGCCTCGAGCACTCCGACGGTGCGCTTCTTTTCGTCGACCTCATAGTCCTCCTCCGGCTTGAGCCGGGTGACGACCTTGGCGAACTCGCTGTACCAGCGGTTCGTGTCGCCCTGCGCGGGGCCGGAGATGATGAGCGGGGTTCGTGCCTCATCGATGAGGATGGAGTCCACTTCATCGACGATGGCGAAGTGGTGGCCGCGCTGGACCAGCTCGGACTTGTCCCACGCCATGTTGTCGCGCAGGTAGTCGAAGCCGAATTCGTTGTTGGTGCCGTAAGTGATATCCGCGGCATACTGCTCGCGGCGGAAGGCGGGGTCCTGGTTGGACAGGATGCAGCCGCTGCTCAGGCCAAGGAACCGGTACACACGGCCCATGAGGTCCGACTGGTATTCGGCCAGGTAGTCGTTCACGGTGATAACGTGCACACCCCCACCGCCCAGGGCGTTGAGGTAG
The DNA here is from genome assembly GCA_035467435.1 of Arthrobacter sp. Classification (GTDB taxonomy): domain Bacteria; phylum Actinomycetota; class Actinomycetes; order Actinomycetales; family Micrococcaceae; genus Arthrobacter. The sequence continues at coordinate 2,527 of DATITT010000004.1, forward strand.
GCCGGAGCGGTCGCGACGAGCGTTTTTCCTTCACCGGTCTTCATTTCGGCGATGTTCCCCAGGTGCAGGGCGGCGCCGCCCATCAGCTGGACGTCAAAGTGCCGCATGCCAAGGGTGCGGGAAGATGCTTCGCGGACGGCGGCGAACGCCTCGGGAAGGAGGTCGTCGAGCTTTTCGCCGTCGGCGTGGCGTGCTCGGAGACGGTCGGTCTCCTCGCGCAGTTCGGCGTCGGTGAAGGTTTGGAGAGAGCTTTCAAGGGCATTAATGGAATCGGCATAGTTCCGCAGTTGCCTCAGGGTTTTTTTGTCACCCGTGCGGAGAAGTTTTTCGATAAGTGATGCCACGTGAAGTTGCTCCCAGTCTCAAGCTGCCGAATTCTGGCGTTTTTAGTCTACGGGAGAGACGCAGGGCCGGTTACGCCTGTTCCCTCTGAGCGGATCCACCGCTCCCTGCCCCGGACAGTGCGTCCGCGAGCGCCGGTGCCAGGTCCCCTTTGGGGGAGACGACAACCCGGTCCAGTTCCAACCACTCTGCCATGAGCTGCAGTTCCAAGGCGAGTTCGACGGCGGTGTCGGCGGGAGCGCCGGGCTCCGCATGGGCGGCCCTCGCCAGCAGGAGGCCGTTGGTCCGGTCTGCCTTGAGGTCGACGCGGGCCACAATCCCGTCGCGCAGCAGGAACGGCAGCACGTAATAGCCGAAGCGGCGCTTCGGCTCCGGAGTGTAAATCTCGATGCGGTAGTGGAAACCGAACAGGGCCTCCAGGCGCCGGCGCTCAAAGACCAGCGAGTCGAAGGGGCTCAGCAACGCGCGACCGCCGGCCGTGCGCGGGAGTTTCGCCCCGACGTGCCGGTAGACAGGCTTGTTCCAGCCGGACACGGTCACGGGCAGAAGCCGGCCCGCTTGGACGAGATGGTCCACGGCGACGGCGGACGCACGCATGGGCGTCCGGAAGTAATCGGCAAAGCACCGCTGCGTGCCGATCCCGTGGGCCCGGGCGGCGGCATCGATCAGGCGGACCAGCGCAGCCTCCTGGTCCGGCCCGGCGTCCTGGGTACCCGGATCCGCCGACGCCCGTCCGGGCAGGACCCTGGCGGTGAGGGTGTAGCGCCGTTCAAAGGAGTCCGTACGGGAGGCGGCCGAAATGAGGCCCGCTTCGAAGAGATGCTCCAGGACCCGCTTCACGACGTTCCAGTTCCAACCCCAGTTGTCCTGTTGCCGGTCCTCCACGTGGCCCAGCCTTGCGGTGAGTTCGGCTGCGGTCATCGGGCGGCCGGCGGCGAGCTCCTCGAGCACCCGGGCGGCGACACCGCTGCGCAGTTCGGGGTCCATGGAGTGGGCCCCCACCCATTTCCGGCTCTGCCACAGGAGCAGGTCCTGGAAATGGTCGGGATGGATGAAGCTGGCCTCATGGGCCCAGTACTCCATCATGCGCCGCGGGTGGTGGCCCGCCATTCGCTCCAGGATGGCGCGGTCGTAGTTCCCCAGGCGGGAAAAGAACGGCAGGTAATGACTCCGGGACAACACATTGACGGAGTCGATCTGGACCAGCTGGAGGCGGGCAAACGTACGGCCCACCGCCCGTGAAGTCACGGGTCCGGCGGGCCGTACTTTGTCCAATCCCTGGGCTGCCAGTGCGATCCGCCGTGCCTGCTGGAGGCTCAGCGATTCCTGCACGTCAGTCCCTTCGTTGGATGGTCAGCACCAGCCTAGGCGCTGGCCGGCTCATCCTCGGAACGGTAAGCGAGGATCTTCTCTTCCAGCGGAGCCTCACCCGGCTCGCAGGTCTGGTTAAGGGAGATCACTCCGTACGTCCACCCCTCGCGGCGGTACACGACCGACGGCGCCTTGGTCTCCTTGTCCACGAAGAGGTAGAAGTCGTGACCCACGAGTTCCATGTTGTCGACTGCGTCGTCGAGCGTCAGGGATGCTGCGGGGAACACCTTCCGGCGGATGAGCACCGGCGAGTCTCCGGCCGGGATATCGTTCTCGACCTCATACGGCGACTTCTCGGCGGGAGTTTCTTTGGGCTCCAGCCAGTGGTTCGCCTCTACGTAGATAGGCTCGCTGGTGCTCGCAGGCTCAAGGGTGGCCGTCGCCTCGGTCACGGACTTGGGGGTGTGCCTGCCGTGGTGGACCTTTTTGCGGTCCTTCGCCCGGCGCAGGCGTTCAAGAAGCTTGTTGTAGGCGAGGTCGAACGCGGCGAACTTGTCGGCAGCGCTGGCTTCGGCACGAATCACGGGACCCCGCCCCAGGACGGTCAGCTCAACCGTGAGCATCTCGTCGGTCTGCCGGGCCTTGGTCTCCTTGGAAACCTTCGCGTCCACCCTCTGGACCTTGTCCCCCAGCGCCGCGATCTTCGAGATCTTCTCGTCGGCGTACTCGCGGAACCGGTCGGAGACCGTCAAATTACGTCCGCTGATCATGAACTCCATGGTGCCCTCCAAATGACTTCGGTGACACGACGGCGGCACTTCCTGAGGCTGATCTGACTGACAGTCGAGCCCCCTTCCGAGCCGCTATCGACAGGTACATCTATTCTTGGTACCCATCTTCGACGTTAGTTCATAGCCCCCTCTTATTCATCCTTTCTTGGTTTATTTTTTTCCTCAGCGGGCAGTTCCCCTGCCGCCGCGCGGTCCGCGGCGCTGTAGTCGAGCGTGACGGGCGGGCGTGTCGCAGCGACGACGACGGCACCCCTCACCACCGCGCCGGCCGCACGCAATGCCCGGGCCGCCTCGGCTAAGGTGGCCCCGGTCGTGAGCACGTCGTCAACGAGGATGCATGGCCGGCCGTTCACCTCCGGATCGAACAGCCCGCGGCGGACGCGCATTGATCCCCGCACCCGCTGTGCGCGCTCCCCGCGGCCCAGCCCCTTCTGCCCGCCCGGTCTTCCCCGGACTCCCGGAAGACGGTAAGCGGCCCGCAGACCGATCTTCCGGAGGGCATGGACGGTGGTGAACCCTGAGTGCGGCCCGCGTCCCGGGGCGTGCACCCGTCGTATCCTGCCCAGCAGCACGTGCACCGGGCTGAAGCCCCGCTTCCGGTAGGCACTGCTGCTCGTTGGCACGGGGACGAGCATCAGCCCCTGTTGCTCCCCGGCAGCGGCCCGAATGGCACGGGCCAGGCCTGTCGACAACACCTCCGCGAGCTGTCCCTGCCCGTGGCTCTTGAAGGACAGGACGGCCTGCGCCAACTCCTCCCGGTACGCGCCGGCGGCCACGACCGGAAGAAGCACGGAGCCGTCCACGTCCATCAGGGCGGGCGCCTGGGCTTCTGCCCGGAACGGCCGGCGCATCAACAGCCGGACCTGCCGTTCGCAGCCGCCACACAGCGCCAGATCCTCAGCACCACAGCAGACGCAGTCCACCGGCGCCGCGAGTGCCAGCACTTCGGCCGCTGCATCCGCCGCCCCGTCCACCAGCCGCGCCAGTCGCCGGCGGTAGTCCCCGCGGTGTCTCGCCGCGGTCGTAGCCTCCGGGGCCAGATCAGGGTCCAGTGACAGCCGATTTCGACGGGCCGCGCGGGTTCCGGTGCGGGTGCGTCCGGCCC
>DATITT010000005.1:0-5376 GCA_035467435.1 Arthrobacter sp.
TTGACTGCCGGGGCAGTGAACGGCCGGGCTCGCCTGCAGATCGCCCAGTGGGCGGATCCCGAGCACGGCCGCTACGTGAAGATGACCACGCGCGCCGGAGTTCTTGAAGGCCTGGTGGCCGTGGGCATGCCCCGCACCGCGGCCGAGCTGGTGCAGCTGTTCGAGCGCGGCGCCGAGCTCCCCGCGGACCGGTCCCTGCTGCTGCGCCTCGACGGCCCGGACCGGGCGTCCGCCGCCGGCGCCGCCGACCCCGAGCGCACCGTGTGCCGGTGCGCCGGAGTGAGCGGAACCCGAATTGCCGCTGCGGTGACCGACGGCTGCGGGACGGTGGCCGAGGTCTCTGGCGCCACCCGGGCCGGGACCGGCTGCGGCGGCTGCCATGACGACATTAAGGGCATCATCGAAAGGCACTTTCAGGGGGCGGTGGCCTGACGTCGCCCTGTGGCGGTTGCCGGGCCCAGTCCCCCTGCCTTTCTTGTTGCAGAAAGACGTTCGGACAATTTTTGCTCTGTTCTAGTAACCTGCGACGGCGTGCCGGAAACTAAGGGCTTGACGGGATAACTTTCCCGCCGTTCAGTACTTTTTGGGGGATACAGGACAATGAGTTCCAACCGCAGCGCCTTCTTCACGGCCGTCACCACGGCCGGCCTTGCCATCAGTCTCACACTCGCAGGGTGTGGACCCCAGCCAGGAAGCGCCCCCACCGCCGCCACCTCGCCGAGCGCGACCACCAGTGCCAGCGCAACGCCTGTTCCGACCGCCAGCGCTACGTCCCCCGCAACGCCCGAAGCGACCGCCACCACCGCCGCCGCACCCGCGCCGGCAGCCCCCGCCGCGCCCGCTCCGGCAGCGCCCGCCCCACCCGCGCAGAGTGCCGCGCCGGCGCTGAAAACTTACATGTTCCCGGACGGGCACATCTCTTTCACCTACCCGGCGAACTGGACCGTTCGAACCGACGTCCCAGGGTCCATTCCCGGTGTCAAAGCGGTGGTCTCCGACGGGACCGGCAACGAACTCATCGAACTACGCAACGGCTACCTCACAGGCTGTGCCTCTGGCCCCACCTCCCGTGTTGTGCTCGATCAGGCACCGGTTCCGGGAATGGCTGCAGCAGGCGCCACGGCGCCCCTGTTCGGATTCGTGGTGGAATTCTCTGCGGATGGCGAGAGCTACGGCATGGGCCTGAGCGATCCCCGGTACCTGGAACAAGGCGACGGCGTCACCTCGGGCTGCCGGTTAGTGACCACGGGTAACGGCGGCCTGACCACGGCAGTTCTCTTCAACGACCCAGAATTCACGACCAGGGACGCCGCCAAGGCATGGATGGCGACCGAACAGTACGCACAACTCAAAGCACTCCTGATGAGCGTGAAGTACTCCTGAACACCTCCATGGTCAGGACGGCGATATCCAGATGTGGCAGGCGCTGAAACTCGGTTGCCGGTTATCCGAACTTTTCCAAAACCTGACTCAACAGGGCAGCCAGTGCCGGTCCGGAGATCGCCAGAAATACCACGATCGAAACGGCCGAAACCAGTGTGATGATCACCCACACCACTTTCCGGAAGTCGTCACGAATCACGGCGACCGCGTTGGGGCCCGCAATGTTGCGCCTGTCTCTGACCAGGAACGCGAGAAGCATTCGCCGTTCTCACAAATATTGCCCGCGTATCAGTGAATGGCAGACGCGTTGGGCATGGTGGCGAACTTCATTCCGCGGGGTTTCCGCCATCGGTGACCGCGAGGCACCGCTGGACATATCCATGGTTCCGACGTCCCGGAGGCGGAATACTATGCCGCGCTGTCGAACATCTCCTGCCACTGGGCATGCTCGCGGCCGGCATCCAGCCGCCGGCTGGCAGTCCACCTGGGCAGGTAATCGGGCGTGGGCAGCTCTCGGACGGGCACGGGCTTCCGGGGCTTGGGCTCAGGCCGGGTCTGGACAGGTCTGGCCACAGGCCGGGTCTGGACAGGCTTTCGGCGGTGGCTCGGCCTCGGCCCCGCCACCGCCACGGCCGCGATCCACCACCTGAGGCAGGCCACAAGCGCCCAAAGAACGAGCCCGGCCAGGATGACTTGCCAGAGAGCGACCACTACCCCGATGGCGAGCAGCACGACGATCCACATGGCGACACCATTGCATATGCGACGCACCCGGAGGTAGGGTCTTTTTCCCCTATCGCACCCCAAGCCCGTAGACCAAGATCTCCCGTCGAGATATCTTGACCGGTGATTTCTGGTTATTATCCGAATCTTTCCAGAACCTGGCTCCACAGGAGCGCCAGGGTCGGGCCGGAGATCGCCAGAAGTACCGCGATCACGGCGGCCGAAACCACTGTGATGATCACCCACACCTTCACGCCTCCGCGCTCTGGGTGGCCGTCACCAGAGAGGTTCATCTGTGATCGCAGCCGCCGCGTGGCGGACGGCCTTGGCAACCTGCTGAACGCCAGAAGAGTCATTCTAATTCTGCTGCTTTTCATGCTGCCCTCTTCTCCTGTACCTCGTAGCACCTCAGTGCCCGTGCGCAGTCCGTGCCTCGCACTCTAGTCCAGAGTGCTTTGGTTTTCCTTGGGTGCATGGCCCAGGCGGTACGCCACCCGGAATACCTAACAAGGCGGCAGGCCCGGATATGCACCCGCCAATCGGGCCTTTCTCCCCTTGGCCAGCCTGCCCCTACCGGCGTGTACTGAACCCAGAACCGGCAGATCCGCAGGAGGCAACCCCATGAACGTCCCCGTCATCCTGGCGCTCGGCGCGATCGTTGTGGTCGCCGTCGTGCTGGGCATTGTCTTCGCGCGGGAGAAAGATCCACAGCGCCGGGCCACGGCGTTGCAGCGCACCGGGGCAGCCATCATGGCGGTGTTCACGGTCCTGGCGGGCGTCTTCATCGGCGGCTACGCCATGGAGGATCCAGGCGGAAATGCCGGCCTGCTGATGACCCTCGCCTGGGTGCTGCCGATGCTCATCCTCGCGGCCGCGGCCTGGTTCTGGCCGGCCCCGACCGCGCCCCTTTTGCTGGCCCTCGCGTCCGCCTTCATCGCAGCGTGCGTGTGGCTCGCCTTCGACCCCGCCGCCCTGCGGGAGTTCATCAGCGAGAACGGACCGGTGATAGCCGTCAGCGTCGTCGCCCTCTCGTTCCCGGCCGCCGTGCTCGGCCTGAAACGGACCGCGCTGGCCGGCTGGCTGCTCGTGGCCCTGGGCGTGCTGCCGCTGCTGATCACGATCATCGGACGCTCGGGCCCAATTACCTCGCTCACCGCGGCAAGCGTGGTCCCGCTGATCTGCGGGATCGTCTACCTTGCGTCCGTCAGGATGGCGAGCGGGAGTCCGGCGTCGGGCAATGCGCGGGCAGCGGCGGCCTGACGATGCACGCGCACCTCCGCGTAACAGGAATCGGGCAGGGAACTGATGGCAGGTAGCATCGGGGCCATGAGCGCCGAAGACGACGACATCACCGAAGAACTCCTGACCGACGCCGACAAGCTGACCGGGCTGAGCCTTGAGCTCCTGGGCCTCGACCCGCATCCCGATGACATGACTCCGGAGCAGCGGCTCCTGTTCGACCCGGAGGACCTGGAGGAAATGGCAGCCGTCTCCCCGGAGGACCGCCTGAACGCCGTGCGCCAGACGCGCATGCTGGCAGGCCTGCTGTGGAACTCGTCAAGCATCCTCCTCGACCAGCTGTTCCGCGATCTGGGCACCCTCGGCAAGCTGGAGACCGTCACCCCGTCCGACATCGCCGGGTCCTCGGTGCTGTCCTCGCTGCCGCCGCAGTTCGGGTCCAACTACGACGTGAAATTCACCCAGAAGTTCATCGTCGTCGCCGCCGACGTCACCGCATGTCTGGTCCGCGGGTGGACCGCCCCCGGATGCCTCGTCGCCGAACTCGCCGTCCGCTGCCTGCTCGATCAGGCGGAAATCACCGAGGACATCTACGAACTCAACCTCCCGGAGGACTGGCGGGCCCAGGTGGAGGAAGTCCTCCTGGAGGATGCCGGCAGCGAAGCCCTCTACTCGGACAGCCTCGACATTCTCGAGGCCGACGCCGACAGGCTGGGCTTCGAGTACTGGTTCAAGCCCTACAACACGTGGGACACGGTGCCGCCCTACGCCTGTTCCTGAGCCCTACCCGCCTGTCCCTAACCCGCCGGGGCAGCCAGTCCGGCCAGGAAGTCGTCGGTGAACCGCTGGACGCCGTCCCACTCGGTGTAGACGTAGTCGCGGGACGTATCCAGGTCAGGGGAACCCTTGTCCTTGACGATTTTCTTCATGAGCTGGCGTTTGAGGAAGTTGTAGTGGGTGTACAGCAGTGCGCCGCCGAACATCCCGACATGGGCAGGATGCCAGCCGGTCTCCTCCTCGAACTTCGCCACGTAGCTCTCGGCGTTTTCCTGGTCCCCATGAGCCGCCAGGCTGACCGAAATCAGGGCTGACGGGAGACGCTCAAGCTCCCCGCGGTTCTTCTGGACAAAGTCGGTCACAAACTTCTCGTGCTTGCCCATATGCACCGACGCCGCCACGATGACGGCGTCGCAGCCGCCCGGCAGGGAGTGCTCCGAATGTTGGAGGTCCGCCGTTTCTGCCTGGTGCCCGTAGGCCCGGATCAGCTCGGCGACGTACTCCGCGATCTGGGCTGTCTGCCCCTCAACGGTTCCATACGCGACATAGATGTTGGCCATGTCCCACTGTTCCCTCGCACCGCGGTGAAGAAACAGGGCCGAATGTCACCGTCGTCTCGAATGCGCACCGCGCCCTTGACGGCTGCGGCCCCACAGCATGTGATGTACGAAGGCCCCGGTCCGGTTCACAGTCGGCCGGCCGGTGCGGTACGACGTATCTTCCCCACGAAAGGACCGGACATGTCCCTGCTCGACGCCTCCCTCTGGGAGGGCAAGATCTACCTCAACGGCTGGCGCCCGGGCGGCGGCGGGACAGCCGACGCCCTCGTGCCAGCCACCGGCGCGTCGCTGGGCAGATACGGAGTCGCCTCCGTCGACGACGTCCGTGAAGCCGCCACCGCAGCGGCGGCCGCGCAGAAGGACTGGGCGAACCTCAACCCCGAGGACCGCGCCGCCGTGCTGCGCCGCGCGGGGCTGCTCTGGGAGCAGCACGCCGCCGAGATCCAGGACTGGATTGTGCGCGAGTCCGGCGGCATTCCGCCCAAGGCAGGCCTGGAAACGCACATCGCGGCCAACGAATGCTACGAGGCCTCGGCGCTGCCCTCACTCCCTGCCGGGGATGTGCTGACCTCGAATGAAAACCGCTGGTCCTTCGCGCGCCGCCGTCCCGTCGGCGTCGTGTCCGTGATTGCGCCCTTCAATTTCCCGCTGATCCTCTCCATCCGTGCGGTCGCCCCGGCGCTGGCCCTGGGCA
>DATITT010000006.1:0-9056 GCA_035467435.1 Arthrobacter sp.
TCGGTGGAACAGCGCCAGGAAACCCGGCAGGCCGCCGTTTCGGTCCATGAGGCCAAGGTCCCGGCAGCCACCGTGCCGGCGACCAAGCCTGCCGCGAGCGAGCCGATCATCCTCGGTGTCGGGGTTCCCGCTTCGGAGCTCTAACACCGGAACAGTGCAGCAAGGCCGCGGGTGCGGTCCGGACGGCGTAGCAATACGACCAGGTTCGGACCGTACCCGCGGCTTCGTTAAGGGATGCGGCTAGGCTGGGTCCCTGACACGGGGTGCCGCGCATCGAGCCGGCTGAGATCCAGACCCGTTGAACCTGTCCGGTTAGCACCGGCGAAGGGATGTCTCTCTTGACCACCACCGCACCGATTCTTCCGTGTTCCCCTGGCCCCTCGGCACCCCGGATCCCGCGGGTGCTCGCGATCGCCGGTTCGGACCCCTCCGGCGGCGCCGGGATCCAGGCCGACCTCAAAAGCATTGCCGCGCACGGCGGCTACGGCATGGCGGCCATCACCGCCCTGACCGCGCAGAATACCCGCGGCGTCAGCGCCGTCCATGTCCCGCCGGCAGCGTTCCTCACAGCACAGCTGGACGCAGTCAGCGGGGACATCGGCATCGACGCCGTCAAGATCGGGATGCTGGGGGATGCCGCCGTGATCGACGCCGTCCGCAACTGGCTGGAGAAGGTCCGGCCCGCCGTCGTGGTCCTGGATCCGGTGATGGTGGCGACCAGCGGAGACCGGCTGCTGCAGGAGTCCGCCGAGGCGGCGCTACTGGCGCTGTTGCCGTACGCGGACCTGATCACCCCCAACCTCGCCGAACTCGCCATCCTGGTCGATGAGCCCGTCGCCGCAAACTGGGCCGCGGCCCTGCAGCAGGGCAAACGGCTCGCCGCGCAGACCGGGGCGACGGTCCTGGTGAAGGGCGGCCACCTCGACGGCGGCAGCGGCGCCGGGGACACACCGGGCAATCAAGGCAACGAGGGCAACCACGAGGGAGTCGCAGGCTGCCCGGACGCGCTGGTCAACACCGGAGGACTGCTGGCCCAGGACGTCGTTGTGGTGCCGGGGGAGCGGGTGGCCACCCGCAACAACCACGGGACCGGATGCTCGCTGTCCTCGGCGATGGCGACCGTACAGGCGAGAATCACCGGACACGCCGGGCCGGGGGACTGGGCTGCCGCGCTCCGCGAGGTCAAACCCTGGCTGCAGGAGGCACTGCGCACCTCGGCGGATCTCGACGTCGGCACCGGCAACGGCCCGGTCCATCATTTCCACCACGTCCAGCAGCACACCGAGGACCATGGCAGGACAGGCCGCGCCCCGGCCGCGGGTGACTTCGCCGCCGTGCTCCGGGAAGCGGCAACCGCCGAGCTGGACGCGATCTACCGCCTGGACTTCATCACGTCCCTGGCCGACGGCTCGCTCCCGGAGAAGGAGTTCGCCTACTACCTCGCCCAGGACACCCGGTACCTGAACGGCTATTCCCGGGTCCTGGCCCGCGCCGCCGCGATAGCGCCCACGGACGCCGAGCAGCTCTTCTGGGCCCGTTCCGCACAGAACTGCCTCGAAGTCGAGTCGGAGCTGCACCGGACCTGGCTGAGCACCCGCACCGGCGACGAGACACTGGGTCCGGTCACCAAGTCCTATGTGGACCATCTGCTGGCCGCCGCGGTCTCCGGCAGCTACGGGGTGCTGGTGGCCGCTGTGCTGCCGTGCTTCTGGCTCTACGCCGAGGTCGGGCAAACCCTGCACGCGCAGTTCCTCGCCGCCGGAGCCCCGGAAGCGCACCCTTATGCGGCGTGGCTGCGCACCTACGCGGATGAGGACTTTGCCGCCGCCACCCGGCAGGCCATCGCCTACGCCGACGCGGCGGGACGGGCGGCCTCGGAGCGGGAACGGCAGGCCATGACCCTGGCCTTCCGGCAGTCCGCCCGGTACGAGGTCGATTTCTTCGACGCGCCGCGGCTGCACGCCTGAGCTCGGGAGCCGGGCGGAGCCTGTACGATAGGTGGGCACGGTTCCGGAAGTCGTTGCGGCAACACCCTGTCCATACAGGGTGGCGCCTACCACGTACCTCCCTTCGGAACCAGCCTCATTTGCGGCCGAAGGCAAAATTAGCGTAGTCTAGATCTTCGGTGCTTACGCCAACACTTGGGTTATGACCTTGAGGACGCTCCACTTGATTTCGAGTGCGATTGTCCACGGGATAGCTCATGGGTCCCCCCGGGGAACCCACCGGCGTAGAGGCACAGCGTGAGCCGGACCAGAAGACTTTGGACCCAGGTTCCGCACGCAAATCTAGTAATAAACGTCGAGAGAAGTGAGTTCCCCAGTGGTGTACGCGATTGTCCGCGCAGGCGGCCGGCAAGAGAAGGTTTCCGTTGGAGACTTCGTTACCCTGAACCGCGTCCCCGGTGGAGCCGGCAGCACCTTTGAGTTGCCCGCACTGCTCCTGGTAGACGGTGACAAGGTCACGTCTGCAGCTACGGACCTGGCCAAGGTAAAGGTTACGGCTGAGATCCTTGAGGACCTTCGCGGTCCCAAGATCGTCATCCAGAAGTTCAAGAACAAGACCGGTTACAAGAAGCGCCAGGGTCACCGTCAGGAATTGACCAAGGTCAAGATCACCGGTATCAAGTAACCAACCGTTACTGTTCAGGTTTTCAGCAGATTCCCCAGAATTTTAAGGCAGGCATTTCCAAATGGCACATAAAAAAGGCGCGAGTTCCACTCGCAACGGTCGTGACTCGAACGCGCAGTACCTTGGCGTCAAGCGCTTCGGCGGCCAGGTAGTTTCCGCAGGCGAGATCATCGTCCGCCAGCGTGGCACCCACTTCCACCCGGGCGCCGGCGTAGGCCGTGGCGGCGACGACACCCTGTTCGCCCTGACCCCCGGCGCTGTCGAGTTCGGCACCCGCCGCGGTCGCCGCGTCGTGAACATTGTGACTGCAGCAGCTGCAGAGTAGCAACAAGTCTTAAGTCGGTGGGGCGGGCCATTAGGTCCGCTCCACCGGTGTTTTAACCGCATTACAATCATCTTGGGCGTCCTTGGACGTCCGGGGAAAAAGCACTGAGGAGATCCACGTGGCTAGCTTTGTAGACCGGGTAGTACTGCACGTATCCGGCGGTACCGGCGGCCACGGCTGTGTCTCCGTTCACCGCGAGAAGTTCAAGCCGCTCGGTGGTCCCGACGGCGGCAACGGCGGCAACGGCGGCGACGTCATCCTGCGCGTCGACCCCCAGACCACCACCCTGCTGGACTACCACCACGCCCCGCACCGCCACGCCACCAACGGCGGCCCCGGCATGGGTGACTGGCGCGCCGGCAAACACGGCGAAACCCTGATCCTTCCGGTCCCCGTAGGCACCGTGGTCAAATCCAAGACCGGGGAAGTCCTCGCGGACCTCGTGAGCGAAGGCGCCGAATACATCGCGGCTGCCGGCGGCATCGGCGGCCTGGGCAACGCCTCGCTCTCCTCGCAGAAGCGCCGCGCCCCCGGCTTCGCGCTGCTCGGCATCGAAGGCGAATCCAGCGACGTCGTCCTGGAACTGAAAACCATCGCCGACATCGCCCTCGTCGGCTTCCCCTCCGCCGGCAAGTCCAGCCTGATCGCGGCCATGTCGGCCGCGCGGCCCAAGATCGCCGACTACCCGTTCACCACCCTGATCCCGAACCTCGGTGTGGTCCAGGCCGGCGACGTGCGCTTCACCATCGCCGACGTCCCGGGCCTGATCGAAGGCGCCAGCGAGGGCAAGGGCCTCGGCCACTACTTCCTGCGCCACGTCGAGCGCTGCGCCGCCCTGGTGCACGTCCTTGACTGCGGCACGCTCGAATCGGACCGTGACCCGCTCTCCGACCTCGCCATCATCGAAGCCGAGCTGGAGAAGTACGCGGTCGACATGAGCTACAGCGGAGCCGACGGCGAAGTCGTCCCGCTGAACCACCGCCCCCGCCTGATCGCCCTCAACAAGGTGGACCTGCCCGACGGCAAGGACATGGCCGAATTCGTCCGCCCGGAACTCGAAGCCCGCGGCTACAAGGTCTTCGAAATCTCGGCAACCAGCCACGAAGGCCTCCGCCAGCTCGGCTTCGCCATGGGAGAAATCGTCCAGGCAGCCCGCGACGCCCTCGCCGCCGCCCCGCCGAAGGTGCACGCGCCCGTCCTCAAGCCGCGTGCGGTCAACGAATCCGGCTTCAAGATCCGCCGCGAAGAGAAGAACCTCGAACCGCTGTTCCGCGTCCTGGGCGACAAGCCCGTGCGCTGGGTCAAGCAGACCGACTTCACCAACGAGGAAGCCATCGGCTACCTCGCCGACCGCCTGGCCAAGCTCGGCGTCGAAAACGAACTGTTCAAGCAGGGCGCCAAGCCGGGCGACATGGTCGTCATCGGCGAGGACGACGGCGTCGTCTTCGACTGGGAGCCGACCATGATGGCCGGCGCCGAACTGCTGGCCGCCCCGCGCGGCACCGACGTGCGCTTCGCCGACATCGGCGACCGCCCCACCCGCGGGCAGAAGCGTGACGAGCAGGTCGAACGCCGCGAGGCCAAGGCTGCCGCCCGCGCCGAACTCGAAGCCGAGCGCAAGGCCGGGGTCTGGACCGAATCCGTCAGCGGACGCCGTGCCGACAAGCCGCTCAAGGAGAGTGGACTGGGCGAAGAAAATGAGGAGTGAACCCGTAGACGTGAGTGCCAGTGCCGCAGTAGTAATCGAGGAACCCTGCAATGACAGGAGCGTGCTTGCCAGAGCGCGTCGCATCGTCGTCAAGGTCGGATCTTCGTCGCTCACCAGCATCAAGGGCGGCATTTCCGAAGAAGCGCTGATCTCTCTGTCGGATGCCCTTGCGGTCAAGAGCAATGAGGGCATGGAAATCATCCTGGTGTCGTCGGGGTCCATCGCTGCCGGCCTGGCACCGTTGGGACTGGCCAAGCGACCCCGGGACCTGGCCACCCAGCAGGCAGCGGCCAGCGTGGGTCAGGGACTCCTGATGGCGCGCTACACGCAGGCATTCGGAGCCCACGGCGTGACTGTCAGCCAGGTGTTGCTCACCGCGGATGACCTCATGCGCCGCAGCCACCATATGAACGCCTTTCGCGCCCTGAACAGGCTGCTTAACCTTGGGGTGGTGCCGGTGGTCAACGAAAACGACACCGTGGCCACGCACAAGATCCGGTTCGGCGACAACGATCGCCTGTCGGCCCTGGTGGCCCATCTGGTCCGTGCCGATGCCCTCGTGCTGCTGTCGGACGTTGATTCGCTCTATGACGGCCCTCCGGCGAAGGGCGCCAAACGGATTTCCCGTGTGGACGGGCCTCAGGATCTCGAGGGTGTGACCATTGGGGCGCCCGGCAAGGCCGGAGTCGGAACCGGCGGAATGCAGACCAAGGTGGAGGCGGCCATCATGGCGGCCGACTCCGGTATCCCCGCGATGGTCACGTCGACTGCCAATGTGTTGGCAGCCCTGGCCGGCGAGGACGTTGGAACATGGTTCACCGTGAACAGCGCACGGAAACCGGTGCGGATGATGTGGCTCGCCCACCTCGCGCACGTTCAGGGCCGGCTGATCCTCGACGACGGCGCGGTGACTGCTGTCAGTGAAAACCACACCTCGCTGCTCCCCGCCGGGATCACGGCGGTTGAAGGTAATTTCGAAGCAGGGGACGCCGTGGAAATGGTCGCTGCCGACGGTACCGTCATTGCGCGCGGTCTGGTCAACTATTCTGCTGCTGAGTTGCCGCAGATGCTGGGCCGTTCCACGGTGGAGCTCGGTGAGTCGCTGGGACGTGGATTTGACCGCGAGGTTGTCCACGTTGACGATCTGGTTCTGGTTTAGCAGGCGGGCCCGCCTAGACTTGAAGGATGACTGAGGCACTGAAATCCCAAGCCGCTGAGAAATCCAACGATGCCAGGCAGGCAACCCCGATGCCCGAAGTAGGGAAAGCGCGTCCCTCATCGGCCGACGTCGAGGCAGCCGTCCACGCCATTGCCGACCGTTCGCGCCAGGCCGCCCGCAGGATGGCCAGCGCCAACCGGGCCTGGAAGGACCGCGGACTCCGCGCCATCGCGGCCGCACTGCTGGAAAGCGGGGCCCAGATCCTCGCCGCCAACACCAAGGATGTCGCTGCCGGCAAAGCCAACGGCACGTCCGCGGCACTGCTCGACCGGCTCACCCTCACTGACGCCCGTATCCAGGGCCTCGCCGCTGCGCTGGAGAACCTCGCCAACCTGCCCGATCCGGTCGGCAACGTGGTCCGCGGCCAGACCCTGCCCAACGGGCTCCGGCTGCGCCAGGTCAACGTGCCCATGGGCGTCGTCGCCGCCATCTATGAGGCGCGCCCCAACGTCACCGTGGACATCGCCGGGCTGGGCCTGAAGAGCGGCAACGCCGTTATCCTGCGCGGCGGGACCGCCGCAGCCGCCACCAACGCCGCCCTCGTCACCGTGCTCCGCGACGCCCTCGAGTCGGTGGGCCTTCCCGCCGACGCCGTGCAGAGCGTCGACCAGTTTGGCCGCGAAGGCGCCAACGTCCTGATGCGCGCCCGCGGCCGCGTCGACGTCCTGATTCCCCGCGGCGGACGGGAACTGATCCAGTCCGTCGTCACCAACGCCAAGGTCCCCGTGATCGAGACCGGCGAAGGCAATGTGCACATCTTCCTGGACGCCTCAGCGAACGAGGAGATGGCCGTGGAGATCCTGCTGAACGCCAAGACCCAGCGGCCCAGCGTCTGCAACACCGTGGAAACCCTGCTGGTCCACTCGGCGTCGACCGTGCTGCCCGCCGTCGCCGCGGCCCTGCGCGCCGCCGGTGTCACCCTGCACGCCGACGAACGGATCCGCGCCGCGCTGCCGGCCACGGTCGAGTCGGTCCCCGCCACCACGGAGGACTGGGCCACCGAATACATGGACCTGGACCTCGCCGTGGCCATGGTGGACAGCCTCGAGGACGCCGTCAAGCACATCCGCACCTGGTCCACGGGCCACACCGAAGCCATCCTGACCAATGACCTCGGGAACGCCGAGCGCTTCATCGCGGAGGTGGATTCGGCCGCCGTGATCGTCAACGCGTCCACCCGCTTCACAGACGGCGGCGAACTGGGACTGGGCGCCGAGGTCGGCATTTCCACCCAGAAGCTGCACGCCCGCGGACCGATGGGACTGACGGAACTGACCACCACCAAGTGGATCATCCAGGGCGAGGGCCAGATCAGGCCCTAGCAACGCTGTAACATGGAACAGAAGTCCGGAACGGCAGGGATACCCGCCGCCGTAAAATCTTTAACTCACTAGGGGAGAACATGCTGTTGCAGCAGATCGCCACAATTGTCACCGCCGCTGGCGAATCGGGCCACGAGGAACTCGCGCCGCTCATTGCTCCGCCGCTCGTCGTTGGCGCTGTGATGTTCGCTTTGCTTATGGTCATGCTGTTCATCACGCTGTCCTACTCCAACCTGGGCAAGCGCCACGAAGCCGTCGAGGAGCACGCGGATCCGCACCGCCAGCACCCGAACAAGCACGATCACGGCCAAGGGCACTAATATTCCCGCCATCGGGAAGCAGCGCGGCGCCAAGCGCCGCCTGCGCCTGGGTGTGATGGGCGGCACGTTCGATCCCATCCACCACGGGCACCTTGTCGCGGCCAGTGAGGTCGCGGCCAAGTTCGACTTGGACGAAGTGGTCTTCGTGCCCACGGGACAGCCCTGGCAGAAGATGAGCAAGAAGGTCAGCGAGGCCGAGCACCGCTACCTGATGACCGTCATCGCCACGGCATCGAATCCCCGCTTCACCGTCAGCCGGGTGGACGTGGACCGGCCCGGGCCCACCTACACGATCGACACGCTCCGGGACCTGCACACGCTGCGCCCGGACGCGGACCTCTTCTTCATTACCGGCGCCGACGCCCTGGCCCAGATTCTGTCCTGGAAGGACATCGACGAACTCTGGTCACTCGCGCACTTCGTCGGAGTCACCCGGCCCGGCCATGTCCTGGATGGAATGGGCCGCAAGGACGTCAGCCTGCTCGAGGTTCCCGCCATGGCGATCTCCTCGACCGACTGCCGCACCAGGGTCGCGGCAGGGAATCCCGTGTGGTACCTCGTCCCCGACGGTGTGGTCCAGTACATCGCCAAGTACGGACTGTACGACGGCGACCCGGACACCGGGGACACCTCCGCCGGCAATGGCGCCGCCCGGTATGACCGAAGCATCGAGATAGCCCAACCCGCCAGCACCGAATGAGTTTGCAATGAGTCAGGAACAGCCACCAATCCGCAGCCGCCGCGCACTGCGGCAGGCCAGAGATGAACGCCTGGAAGCGAACCAGGAGCCCGGTACCTTGGGTGCCGGCTCGGTTCCCGCTGCCTCAAATAGCCCTGCCCCGAATGGCCCTGCAACCCCGAGTCCGGCCGGCGTTGGTGCCCCGGGCGTGGTGGACCCCGGCGAGCCCACGGAGGCCGAAGTCACCGGCCGCCGCCGGAATCCCGGCCCCGTGGACTCGGTACGCACTGCCACCGGCTCCGAGCGGTCCCCGCAAGTCCGGGCCCGGGACCGCGCCACCCTGCGCACCATCAAGGAACTCGCCGAAAAAGAAGGCAACCGCACCGGGGGCGGCCCGCCCACCCGGCGCCAGCTCCGGCTGCTGCAGCTGGCGGCCGAAACAGCCGCGGCAGCTTCTGCCAACCTGAACGCCCCCGCCGACGGTGCCAAAGCCCCCGGGCAGAAGGCCGACGGCGGCACCGCCGGCCGCGGCGGTCAGGGACCCAAGGGCATGACCGTGGAACAGGCCCTCGCCGCGCGGGAACTGCTGGCCCAGCAGGCCCAAAACCAGCTGGCCAAACTGGAACACATTAACGCCACCGACCCGGACGCCGTCGAACCTGGCGTGCTGGCGGAGCAGAGTGCCCTGGCCGAGCGGGCCGCCGTGCTGAACCGCCAGACCGCCGCCCAGCAGAAATTGGCCGGGCAGAACAGCAAGCCCGCCCCGGTGCGGAATGACCCGGCCACTGCCAACAACCTGGCCATGGTCACCCCCCTGGAGTTCGTCCAGGTGCCCGGCGTGGAGCGGCCCGT
>DATITT010000007.1:0-23721 GCA_035467435.1 Arthrobacter sp.
CTCCGGCGGAGCCCGGTACGACGCCGCCGTCTCCGTCGGAGCCCGGTACGACGCCGCCGTCTCCGTCGGAGCCCGGTACGACGACGCCGTCTCCGTCGGAGCCGGGCACGACGACGCCGTCTCCGTCGGAGCCGGGCACGACGACGCCGTCTCCGTCAGAATTGCCGACGCAGCCACCTGAGCCCACGGCTCCGTCGCTGCCGACACCGCCTATGGTGGAACCGGCCCCGCCGCTCGTGGTGGAGCCCGCGCCTCCTCCTGTGGTGGAACTGCCGACGCCCCCGGCGCCTGCACCCCCGACGCCCCCGGCGCCTGCACCCCCGCCGCCCCCGCCGCCTGCACCCCCGGTGGCCCCGCCGCCTGCACCGCCGGTGGCCCCGCCGCCTGCACCGCCGGTGGCCCCGCCGGTGACGCCCCCGCCGCCCGCACCCCCGGTGTCCGCTGAACCGTCGGCGACGACGGAGGCGTCACTGACCCCTGACCCGTAGACGGCACTAACCCATACCCGCGCGCGTTGGTATCGAATGACAGTCGTGACCACTTCCGGAACACCGCTCCGGTCACGAACTTCATGACAACTTCGCGAGGAACCTTCCCATGACTTCTCTGCACAGCATTCCGCTCACCCTCATCGACGGCACGGACACCGACTTTGGCCGCTTCAAGGGGGAGGTGGTGCTGGTGGTCAACGTGGCGTCGCAGTGTGGATTTACGCCGCAGTACGCGGGACTCGAAGCGCTGCACAACAAGTTCCGCGAGCAGGGCTTCGAGGTGCTCGGTGTTCCCTGCAACCAGTTCGCTGGCCAGGAACCCGCCGCCGACGCCGAAATAGCTGAATTCTGCGAACGGAATTTTGGCGTGACATTCCCGCTCACCGCCAAAGCCGATGTCCGCGGCAAGAACCAACACCTGCTCTACGCCGAGCTCACCAAATTCAAGAACGGCTTCTTGCCGGGATTGGTGAAGTGGAACTTTGAGAAGTTTTTAGTGAACCGCGACGGCGAAGTGGAGGCCCGTTTCGCCCCCACCGTCGAGCCGGATTCGCCGGAGGTTATTGAAGCGGTGCAGTCCGCCCTCAGTTGAGAGTCGGCTCCCAGCCCACAAGGGGACAACGGCCCCTATCTCCATGAATGCGTACCGCTTAGACTGGCCGGACCTACCCAATTAGCCGGGCACACCCGCGGCGCAGACGCGCGTGTGTGAGCTGGCGGTTCAGCCGCCACAGGCCGGGGGATGGTGCATCAGCACGCTTCGTGAATCACAACTGGACACTCATATTGGGGGTCCGTGAAACCAGGAGGAAAGTGATGACAGGGAACAAAGCCGTTGCCTACAAGGGGCCGGGCAAGGTCGAACTGATCGACATTGACTACCCCAGCTTCGAACTCAAGGACGGCCCGGGGGTCAACCCCGCCAACGTCGGCCGGCCGGTGCGCCATGGCGTGATCCTCAAGACCGTTGCCACGAACATTTGCGGCTCCGACCAGCACATGGTTCGAGGCCGCACCACAGCGCCCTCGGACCTGGTGCTCGGCCACGAAATCACCGGCGAAGTCGTGGAGGTCGGCCCGGACGTCGAGTTCATCAAGGTGGGGGACATCTGTTCCGTCCCCTTCAACATCGCCTGCGGACGATGCCGGAACTGCAAGGAGCGCAAGACCGGTATCTGCCTGAACGTCAACCCCGCCCGGCCCGGCGCCGCCTACGGGTACGTGGACATGGGCGGCTGGGTCGGCGGCCAGGCCAACTACGTCCTCGTCCCGTATGCGGACTGGAACCTGCTGAAGTTCCCGGACAGGGACCAGGCCCTCGAAAAAATGATGGACCTGACGATGCTGTCGGACATCTTCCCGACCGGATTCCACGGCGCCGTCACCGCCGGCGTTGGAGTCGGCTCCACCGTCTACATCGCGGGTGCCGGTCCTGTCGGACTGGCCGCGGCCACCAGCGCGCAGCTGCTGGGTGCCGCCGTCGTGATTGTCGGGGACCTGAACGCCGACCGCCTGGCGCAGGCGCGCAGCTTCGGCTGTGAAACCGTCGATCTGACCGAGGGCGGGCCGGCCGAGCAGATCGAGCAGATCCTGGGCGTTCCGGAAGTCGACTGCGGTGTGGACGCCGTCGGTTTCGAAGCCCGGGGGCACGGCCACGACGCCAAGGAAGCTCCGGCAACGGTGCTGAACTCCCTGATGGAACTGACGGCGGCCGGCGGCGCGCTCGGCATCCCCGGGCTCTATGTCACCGGCGACCCGGGCGGCATCGACGAGGCGGCCAAGAAGGGTGCTCTCTCGCTCAGCCTAGGAACCGGCTGGGCCAAGTCGCTGAGCTTCACCACCGGGCAGTGCCCCGTGATGAAGTACAACCGCGGGCTCATGATGGCGATCCTGCATGACAAGGTCCATATCGCCAAGAACGTCAACGCGAAGGCGATCACCCTGGAGGACGCACCGAAGGGCTACGCGGAGTTCGACGCCGGCGCTGCCACGAAGTACGTGCTGAACCCGAACGGCTACCTGAGCTAGCTGCCAGGCAGTCGAGTAATCCATATTCCGGCGGGCACAACCGGCACATGCCGGAGCAGGTATGTGCCCGCCGGAATACTCGGTTATTGCCTCTTTTCAAACATGCCTACTGGAGTTTGCACATTGTTGGCCGAATGTCTGGTTGGATAGACATTACTGAGAGGGACGCTGGAGGCAACCGCTTCCACCCAACCAGGAAGGTAGCAATGGAGCTCATCGAGGCCGAGCACCCCCGGCCACGTCATTTTCTACTCCATCTGAGTGACCCCCACCTGTTGGGAGGTTCGGCACCATTGCATGGTGTGGTCGACAGCGACGCCCTGCTCCAGCAACTCTTTAACGAAGTGCAGGCTTCAGGCGCGCGCCCCGAAGCCGTGATTTTCACCGGCGACCTCGCCGACCGGGGCGAACCCGAGGCCTATGCCAAGTTGCGGGCCATCGTAGAGCCCGCCTGCAAGGCCATGGGCGCGAAAGTCATCTGGGCGATGGGCAACCACGACAACCGCGCCCACTTCCGCACCGGCCTGCTGGACCAGCCAGCCGACGACGCCCCCGTGGACCACACCTACTACATCAACGGGCTGCGGATCATCACCCTCGACACCTCAGTCCCCGGTTTCCACCACGGAGAGCTGAGCCCTGATCAGCTGGAGTGGCTCGCAGCCGAACTCGCCACGCCCGCCCCGGACGGAACCATCCTGGCCCTGCACCACCCGCCGGTACCCTCGGTCCTGGACCTCGCCGTCCTGGTGGAGCTTCGGGACCAGACGGCGCTGGCCGGAGTCCTGCGGAACTCCGACGTCCGTTCGATTTTGGGCGGCCACCTGCACTATTCAACGACGGCAACCTTCGCGGGAATCCCGGTCTCCGTGGCCTCGGCCACCTGCTACACACAGGACCTTAACGTTCCGGTGGGCGGAACCCGCGGACGTGACGGCGGACAGGCGTTCAACCTCGTTCATGTCTACGAGCACACGATCGTGCACTCCGTAGTCCTTCTCGGTGACACCCCCGCTGTCGGCGAACTTGTCTCGGCCGAGGAAGCCCAGCGGCGGATCACCGCGGCCGGGATCCGCATCCCGATCAAGGCGAAGCTCGAAGACCCGGCCAGGACGCCCGGCCACCGCCGGCTGACCGCCAGCAACTAGCCTCTACTTCTCCCAGGGGGCCTTGATGGGGTAGTACTTCTCCAGGAAGTCCGTCACGAGTTCTGCCCGTTCCGCGGCCGGGACCTCCGGGAAGCTTCCGTCGTTGAGGCAGAAGAAGTCCATGTTCCGCTTGGCGAGCAGCTTGGGCAGATAGTTGAGTCCTGCCCTGGCAGTGGTGTCCACATAACGCACCTTGGCCGCCGTCTGGGTGACGGCACGGCCGGTGAGCAGCGCGTAGTAGTGGTAGAACGAGTTGGTCACCGAGATGTTGTCGGCCGCGCGGAACGTGCTTGCCGCCGTCTTGGCGAACTCCGCCGGGAATTCCTGCTCCATCTGGGCCACGACGCTGCGCCGCAGCGGCGCAGCCGTGTGTTCCAGGTGCCGGGTGGTGATCCGGCCGAAGCGGTCCCAGAGCAGCTTCCGGTTCACCCGGGCTGCGTTCTCGAACCCGCTGCGCTCCGCGTCGTTGTCGCCGAGCCCGATCCTGGTTTCCGCCTCGATGAACTTCGTGATGCCGCCGGGCGTGAAGAACAGGTCCGGTCCGACGGCGCGGCCGAAGAACATATCGTCATTTGAGTACAGGAAGTGCTCGGACAGGCCTTCGATGTGGTGCAGCTGGCACTCCACCGCCTGCGAGTTGTGGGTGGGCAGCACGGAGGGGTCCGCGAAGAACTCCTCGCTGCGGACGATCGTCACACCCGGATGATCCGCCAGCCAGGAGGGAGTGGGGGAGTCCGTGGCAATGAAGATGCGGCGGATCCAGGGCGCGAACATATAGACCGAACGCAGCGCGTACTTAAGTTCGTCGATCTGGCGGAAGCGGGCTTCGTGGTCGTCGCCTTCGCCCACCACGACGCCGGCCATCCGTGCGCGCCGCGCCGCGATGTACTCCGGGGAGCTGCCATCCACCCAGGAAAACACGAGATCGACGTCGAAGCTGATGTCACTGGCATGGTCCGCGAACATGTTCTCGATGGTGGGCCAGGTGTGGCCGTACCGCTCCACCGTGCCGCGGACGGCGTCCTGGGCCAGCAGCGTCCGGCGGGTCAGCGAGTTCTCGATCGGGAGGATCAGCTCGTCGCCTTCGAAACTCCACAGTTCCAGCTGCACCCCGGCAGAGGCGCCGAACTCGAAGCCGCCTTCCGGTTCGACCCGGGGACGGTACAGCCGGAAGATCCGGGACTGCCGGTTGGGGGAGAGCTCGCCGTCGGCGACCAGCACCGAGGACTTCTTCTTGGCGTCGACGCTCATCGAGTAGAACGGCTCTTCGTGGCAGGCCTCCACGAGCGCGCCGCGGAGTTTCTTGCGGTCCTTCCAGTCCACGGCGATGACGGGCCTGTCGTTGTTGCCGCGGACCAGCAGGTAGTCCAGGCCGGCGCCGTCCAGCACCGAGCGGATGAACATCAAGTCCTCGACCATTGCCTGGTACGGGGTACGGTTTTCGTTGATCAGGCCGTACCGGCCCCGGCGGCGTACCACGTCCTGGCGCGCCCGGAATCTCGCAACAGCAGCCGCGGAGGTGACCTCATCATGGGCGTCTACCGATGCCTGGCTGCCGTAGTAGATCTCGTCCTGGACCAATGCGTCTGTAATGTCGATTCTCCGTGATTCTTTGCGTGAATGTGTCCCTACTTGCATGATAACGCCCACCCCAAAATCGACCTGAAATATCCGCGGCTGTAACGCCGCCAGTGTGGGCCGCAAGAGCCCTCGTCCACCCCCGGACCCCCTGGGTTCGGGCGTGCTTCAGCGCGCCCGTTCAGCCCAGTAGGGCCCGGCGCCAGCTGCTCAGGAAAGCCGCCCCGGCGTCGTCGTGGATGACGTCCTCGCCAAGCCCCAGATCCGCCGCGGTGAGTACCTCGTAGGGTTTCACCGGGACGCCGTCGGCGGGCCGGACGTCGACGTGTTTGACCGGGTGGTCGTTGTGGTGCAGCCAGTCGGCCATGGCGTAGTCGGTGCGGGAATCGCCCACCGTGCGCCAGACCTGCGGGGTGACGCCCTGCGCCGCCAGCAGCTCCACGGCCCGGCTCGCGCCGAGGTCCTTGCCCAGCCTGACCGACTCGATGTCGGTGGAGATGATGGTCGGATCCACCCGGTAGTCGATCCGGTCATCGGAGTCCGGAGCATGGTGGTCCAGCCGCACCACGCCGAGGCCGTGCCGGGCCATCAGTTCCACGGCATCGGCGTCGAACAGATGCTGTTCGGCCCGGTAGTCGGAGTTCTCGACGGCGATGTGCTGTTCCACGGAGACCATGGCCAGCTTGGTTTCGTCGAAGAACATGTGCTCGGCGTAATCCTCCGCCACCAGCCGGCGGACGTCATCCCCGAAGGACCGCGGGATGGCCAGATCGTGATCGACATGGACCGGCCCGGCGCCTGCTGCGGTGTAGCTGAACCAGACGGCGCCCTTCTCGCACACGGCGTGGATCAGGATGCCTGCCGGCATTCCCGCGGCGATCATCGGTTCCATCACCTGTTCGCGGATAAAGGCAGCAGATCGGCCGGTGTTGAAAATGACCGGGATCCCCGCCGCGGCCAGCGCCAGCAGGTCCGCGATGATGACCGGCTGGACCGCACGGGTGACGGGGCTCGCCACGGGACCGTCGACGTCGAGCAACAGTGCCAGCGGAGGGGCCGACGGCGAGATGGAATCTGAAGTCTCCGGAATTGTCATGGCCCTATTCTCCCAGCAGCAAGGCATCTTTGCATGTGCTGTCGACCGTGCCGCCGGCACGGTCTTGACTGTGACAGTACGGGGCGGACGGTGTGACGAATGGTTACTGTTTGGCTACAACCTCCCGGCACCGGGAGTCGTGGATTCCTTTGCCCGTCCAAGTTCCTTAGGCTTGCAGGGTGATATTCAAAGCCGTGGGCGAGGGACGCCCGTACCCCGACCATGGTTACAGCACGCCCAAGGACTGGGCGGCGCTGCCGCCGCGCCCGGTCCGGCTGGACGATCTGGTGACCACCAAGCGCACCCTCGACCTTGAGGCGCTGCTGGCAGAGGACTCCACGTTCTTCGGCGACCTCTTCCCGCACGTCGTGGAGTACCGCGGCGTCCTGTACCTGGAGGACGGCCTGCACCGTGCCCTCCGGACCGCGCTGCACCAGCGCACAGCGATCCACGCGCGCGTGCTGGTTATTAATGGCTAGAAAGCCGAAGGACGTCACCGTCCTGCACGGGCACCAGGTGATTAGCGGTTCGGATCTGCGGGCCACCTTCGTGGATGACGGGCTGCACGACAATCCCGTCAGGATGCGACGACGCATCCTGCACGGGGTCGTCCTGGTGCTGCTCGTCGGGCTGGTGGCCGCCGCGGTAGTGGCGGCACTGGCGATCATGAACGGCCAGATCAAGATCCCGACGGCGGAGCGCATCCAGGCCGACGTGTCGTTCTGCACGGAGGCGCGGTTCGACTACACGCCGCCGGAAAAGGTCAACCTCAACGTCTACAACTCCACGTCCCGCCCGGGCCTGGCCCGCTCCGTGGCCGACGAGTTCGCGGCCCGCAAGTTCATCGTCGGGGCCGTTGCCAACACGACCTCGGGCTATCGCGGGGTGGCGCTGGTCGTTTCCGGCGCCGCGGGCCAGTCCGCGGCGTTCAGTGTGCAACGGAACCTGCCGGGCTCGGACTACTTCCAGGACGGCCGGACGGACCCGAGCGTGGACGTCATCCTCACCGGAGACTTCAAGGAACTGGCGAAAGCGGAAGTCGTCGACCAGACGCCGGGCCAGCTCAGCTGCCCGCGCGAGGACCGGCGGATCGTGGACGAATCCGGGCGGCCCATGACGCCGGCGGTTGCGCCCACCCCCGGCGGCTAGCCGCGCCAGCCGGCTTTGGGCGTCAGGAGGACACGCGCAGGGGACGGCCGCCGTCGTCGAACCGTGCCCCGGCGCCGAGCTGGACGAACCGCACGGTGCGCGCGATCCGGGCCTCCGCATCGGCGTCCTGCCCGGCACCGTCACCGCGGGCGGCGCTGGAAGACAGAGTTCCGTGGATGAGCTGCGCCAGCTGGGTGATGTCCGCCTCGGGCAGGTAGCCCTGGGCGATGCCGTCCCGGAGGATGCCCTGCAGGAGCACACTGAGCTCCCCGACGTGGTCCGCCAGCTTCGCGAAAGACGCCGGCGAGAGCACAGCCCCCATCGCGGGGCCGGGCGGCAGGTGCCGCCGGCTGAGGTCCTCGACCTGGGCGCGAACGTAGAGGGCCAGGCGGTCCACCGGGTTCTCCAGCGCATCCAGGGATTCGCGCAGGTCGACCAGGAATCGCTCGGTCTCGTCCAGCGCATAGGCGATCAGGAGTTCCTCGATGTCCGCGTAGTAGTTGTACACGGCGGTGCGGCCGATCCTGGCGTGCCGGGCGACGTCGGTCATGGTCAGCCCCGGGAGCCCATGGGTGAACAGGAGCTCGCCGAACGCCGTCAGGATGCGGTGCTGGGTCTCGGCTCGTTGGGCGGCGTTGCTCGCGGCCGAAATCCTAGGCATACGGACACTTTAGCGCGATCTGTCAGCAAACCGGCCTTTATTGCCTGACGAGCCCCGGACCCCTTGGGAGATCCTGCCCTAGCTGGCGCAGCCCGACGGGCCGCAGGCATCAGCGGTTGCGCGGGAGTCCCCGCTGCCGGGGGCGCTGACCATTTCCAGCGGGCGGCTGTCCTGCCACGCCTGCTCGAGGGCGGCGCTGAACGTCTCGGCGGGCTGGGCGCCGGAGAGCCCGAATTTGCGGTCGATCACGAAGAACGGGACGCCGGTGATGCCCAGCGCGCGGCCTTCCTCGAAGTCCAGCCGGACGTCGTCGGCGTATTTGTCGGTGGTGAACAGTTCGTCCAGCTCGGCCGCGCCGATCCCCAGGTCCAGCCCCAGCGTGGCCAGGTAGTCACGGCTGCCGATGTCCTTGCCGTGTTCGAAGTGGTCGCTGAGCAGGCGTTCCTTTGCGGCGTCCTGCTGACCGTGCGCGGCAGCGAGGTGGATCAGCCGGTGGGCGGTGAAGCTGTTGGCGACCACAACGTCGTCGAAGCGGTAGTTGAGGCCCTCACCCCTGGCCTGCTCCGCCACGTGCGCGAACATTCCGGCGACCTGGGCCGGGGCCATGCCCTTGCGGGTGCTCAAATAGTCCAGCTCGGTGCCCTCGTAGTGGTCCGGCAGCGATGGATCCAGCTGGTAGCTGCGCCACTTCACCTGCACAGCCTCGCGGTGCGGGAAGGCCGCCAGCGCGGTTTCAAAGCGGCGTTTGCCGATGTAGCACCAGGGGCAGGCGACGTCGGACCAGATCTCAATCTTCATGCTCGCCACAACCCCGGGGCCGGCGGCTGCATTCCCCGGCCCACTGTCGGCTTGGTCACGGGGCCCGTGGGAGCGGGCGTTCCATCACGAAGTCGTGCTCCACGGTGTTCCCGAGCCTGAAGGACTTGGTGCCGACCTGGCGGAAGCCTGACTTCTCGTAGAACCGGATGGCCCGGGCGTTCAGGCTGTTCACCCCCAACCAGAGCCCCCGGGCGCCGACCGCCGCGGCCGCGGCGATGCTCGCGTGCATCAGTTCCGCCGCAGCGCCCAGGCCGTGGTGGTCCGGGTGGACGTAGCACTTGCTGAGTTCCGTGCACGGCAGTTCCGTCAGGACCGCGGCCACGTCCGGGTCCCGGGTGGCCCGGGCGAGAAGGAGGCTGTAGCCCTGCAGCTCGCCGCCGGAGTCGATTACCAGCACCGTGACGTCAGGGTCGTCGAGGTAGGCGCGGAAGTTGGCCTCGCTGAGAGTGCCGGCGAGGTGCGCGGCGATGTCGGCCGGGGACGAGCCCGGCGGGCAGGCCAGCGGGAAGGTCACGGCCGCCAGCGCGGCCAGCCTGCCGGCGTCGTCCGCGGTCGCCGTTCGGATTACGTGCGTCATGGCAAAACCCTAATCCGCGGAGGGCGCCGCCCTCGCTTCATGAAGCGGCGTTGCGACGCTCCCGCCCAGTTACTTCCGACCGCACCGCTCCGCACCCTCGGAATCCAGCGGTTCTCTGTGGTCGATGCGGGGCCCGGCACCGAGCAACTGGGCCGGAGCGTCGCCAGTCGGGATGCGTAGCGGATTACTGTTTGAACGCGGCGTCGAAGGAGGTGCTCGACGCCGGGAAGTCGTACTTTTTGAGGGCGGCGAGGGCTTCGGGGGCGCCGTGGAGGCGGTCCATGCCGGCGTCTTCCCATTCGACCGAGATGGGGCCGGTGTAGCCAATCGCGGTCAGGGCGCGGAAGGACGATTCCCAGGGCACGTCCCCGCGTCCGGCGGAGACGAAGTCCCAGCCCCGGCGCGGGTCGCCCCAGGGCAGGTGCGAGCCCATCACGGTGTTCCGGCCGGTGGGGCGCAACTTCGTGTCCTTGCAGTCCACATGGTAAATCCGGTCCTTGAAGTCCCAGATGAAGGAGACCGGGTCGATGCCCTGCCACATGAAGTGCGAAGGGTCCCAGTTCAGCCCGAAGGCCTCGCGGTGGCCGATCGCTTCGAGGGTCCGGACGGTGGTCCAGTAGTCGTAGGCGATCTCGGAGGGGTGGACCTCGTGGGCGAAGCGGACACCACATTCGTCGAAGACGTCCAGGATCGGGTTCCAACGGTCGGCGAAATCCTGGTAGCCGGCCTCGATCACGGCGGGCGGGACGGGCGGGAACATCGCGACGTATTGCCAGATGGAGGAGCCGGTGAACCCGACCACGGTGTCGACGCCAAGAGCCTTGGCAAGCCGGGAGGTGTGCTGCATTTCCTCGGCGGCGCGGGTTCGGACGCCTTCGGGGTCGCCGTCGCCCCAGACCTTGGCCCCGACGATGGCCTCGTGGCGGAAGTCGATGGGGTCATCGCAGACGGCCTGGCCCTTGAGGTGGTTGGAGATGGCCCAGACCTTGAGGTTGTACTTTTCCAGCACGGCGAGTTTGGACTCGACGTAGCCGGGCTCGTCCCAGCGCCAGGCGTCAAGGTGGTCCCCGGAGACGGCGATTTCCAGGCCGTCGTAGCCCCAGCCGGAGGCCAGCCGCGCGACTTCCTCGAAGGGCAGGTCGGCCCACTGGCCGGTAAACAGGGTGTACGGGCGGGCCATGTCAGGCTCCTTCGGTTGGCGGGACGGTGGCCGGGCCGGAAGCCAGCTGGATGATGGAGGATTTGGCGTTGGCGCTTTCCTCGACTGCGGCCAGAATACGCTGGACGGCCAGGCCGTCCTCGAACGACGGCGACGGCGGGGTGCCGCTGCCGATCGCGGTGAGGAAGTCCCGGATCTCGTGAGTGAAGGTGTGCTCCCAGCCGATCACGTGGCCCTGCGGCCACCAGGCGGCCATGTAGGGGTGCTCGGGCTCGTTGACCAGGATGCGCCGGAAGCCCTGCTCCCGGACGGGGACGGTGGCGTCCAGGAAGCCGAGTTCGTTGATGGACTCCAGGTCGAACAGCAGGGAGCCCTTGTCGCCGTAGATCTCGAGTTTGAGCGAGTTCTTCTGTCCGGTGGCCATGCGGGATACCTCCACCGAGGCGATGGTCCCGGAGCCCAGTGTCAGTGTGGCCCAGGCGGCGTCGTCGACCGTTACCTCCTCCGGCCCATCCGCCCCCGGGCGGCTGGACACGAAGGTGTGCAGCCGGCCTGCGACCTCGGTGACTGTGCCGCCGGTCAGGAACAGAACCTGGTCGATCGCGTGGGACGCGATGTCGCCCAGTGCGCCGGACCCGGCGGTTTCCTTGTTCAGCCGCCAGGTCATGGGGGAGTCGGCGTCCACCAGCCAGTCCTGCAGGTACGCGGCGCGGACGTGCCGGACCGTTCCCAGCCGGCCTTCGGCGATGAGTTCCCTGGCAAGTGCCAACGCAGGGACCCGGCGGTAGTTGAAACCGATCATGGACTGCACGCCGCGTTCCCGGGCGGACCGGGCAGCCTCCGCCATGGCTTCGGCCTCGGCAAGGGTGTTCGCCAGCGGCTTTTCGACCAGGACGTGCTTGCCGGCCTCGAGTGCTGCGATGGCGATCTCGGCGTGCATCCACCCCGGGGCGCAGATGTCCACGATGTGAATGTCGTCCCGGTGAAGGACCGAGCGCCAGTCGGTCGCCGTTTCCGCCCAGCCGTATTTCTCGGCGGCTGCAGCGACCTGCCCGGCGTCCCGGCCCACGAGCACTTTCCGCTCGAAGGCCGGGACGTCGAAGTGGGACCCGACGTTCCGCCACGCGTTCGAGTGGGCCTTGCCCATAAACGCGTAGCCGATCATGGCCACGCCCAGCGGGGAACCGGTCCGGGCGGGAAGGCCGGGCGGGGCGTGGTTGTCCGTGGATTCTTGGGAAGTCATGATTGCTTTCCTAGAGGGTGGAGGCCGCGGGGTCCCAGTCCTCGGGGAGGGCTGCGGACGCGGGGGCGGAGCTTTCGACGTCGATGAAGGTTCCGGATTCCATGGATTCGGAGATCGAGACCATGGTGTCCAGCACGTGGTAGGCGAGGTTGCCGGTGGCGCGGTGCGGGACCCCGGCGCGGAGGGAGCGTGCCATGTCCAGCACGCCCATGCCGCGGCCCTGGTTCGGGCCGCTTGCCGGGATGACGGTCCACTCTTCGTCGCCGGCACGCCAGAGACGCACCTCGCCGTCGAAATGGTTGGGATCGGGGAGGGAGATGGTCGCTTCGGTTCCGGTGATCTCGACGAACCCCATCCGCTGCCGGGGGGATTCGAAGCTGAAGACACTGTGCGAGGACTGGCCGTTCTCGAACTGGGCCATGGCGGACACGTGGGTGGGAACCTCGACGGTGAATTCCTCTCCGGCTTTCGGCCCGGACCCGATAACGCGGATCTGCTTGGACTTGGAGCCGACGGCGGCCACCTTGCGGATGGATCCGAAGGTCTGCACCAGGGCGGTGAGGTAGTACGGTCCCATGTCGAACAGGGGCCCGGCGCCGTACTGGAAAAGGAACGCGGGGTTGGGGTGCCAGGATTCCGGCCCGGGGGTCTGGAACGTGGTCATGGCCGTCAGCGGGGTGCCGATGTCGCCCCGCTCGATCAGCCGCCGCGCGGTCTGGAGCCCCGCGCCGAGGAAGGTGTCGGGGGCGCAGCCCAGCCGGATTCCGACGGCGTCGGCTGCCTTGAGCAGCCCGAGCCCGGAGTCGCGGTCCAGCGAGAACGGCTTTTCGGTCCAGACGTGCTTGCCCGCATGTACGGCGGCCGTGGCCACCTCGACGTGGGCCGCGGGGATGGTCAGATTCACGATGATTTCGACGTCGGGGTGGTTCAGTGCCGCGTCCACCCCGCCCCACTCGGCGATGCCGTATTCCTTCGCGCGCGCCTCGGCGGCGTCCTCGAAGAGGTCGGCGATGACGTGGACCTTGAGGTCCGGGAAGACCGTCAGGTTGTCCAGGTACTGCTTGCTGATGTTGCCGGCACCGATGACGGCGACGCCGACGGGGCCACTTCGCTGGGCGGCGCTCATGCGTTCACGCCCTGTGCGCTGGCGGAACCGCTCTGCAGGTACGCGAGGCTCTGGGCGATGCCGTCAAAGATGTCGCCCGAGTAGTCGTCAAACTCCACAACGCCTACTTCCAGGGACGTGGCGGCGCCGATGACGTCCCACACGGCGATCTTGCCCTGGCCTGCGGGCTGCTGCGCCCTGGTGTCGGTGTTGAGCGGGCCGTCCTTGATGTGGATGAACTTCACCCGGCTGCCGAGTTTGGTCAGGATGTCGACGGGGTCCTGGCCACCCACGGCAACCCAGTAGGTGTCCACTTCAAGGACCAGCTCGGGGTCCAGGAGATCGGCGAAGTATTCCAGTGCCGTGCGGCCCTCGATTATGGACTCCAGTTCCCAGGCGTGGTTGTGGTAGCCGACGCGGATGCCGTATTCGGCGCCCTTCCGGGCGGCTGCGTTGAGCTTCGCGGCGGTGGCCTGGATATCCTCGGCCTTTTGCCAGTGCTCGGCCGGCAGGTACGGATCGATGACGGTGCTGATGCCCAGTTCTTTGGCGGCGGCGAAGATTTCGTCCTGGTCCTGGCCCAGCAGTGGAGCGTGGCCGGACGGTGCGGTGAGGCCGTTCTCCCTCAGCGCGGCGCCGAGTTCCTTCGCCGTAGCCACGAAGTTGTAGGGCTCCACCTGGGTGAAGCCGATCTCAGCGACCTTCTTGATGGTGCCGGGGAGGTCCTGCTGAATGGCCTTGCGCAGGGTGTAAAGCTGAAGTGAGTAAGACATTTCGTTCCTTTGCGGGAGTTTTGTTTCGAAAATGGTTCAGGGCTGGCTAGCGGCCGGCGAGGGATCCGCCGATGCCGCCGACGCTGAAGTACTTGTTCAGGGTGGCGAAGACGATGATGGGCGGGAGCATCATGACCACGGCGAGGGCCATGACAGAGGTCCAGTCGGTGGCGTTCTGCTGGAAAAAGGACTGGACGCCCATGGGGAGGGTGAAGATCTCGTTGGAGCGGAGGAAAACGATGGCCACGAGGTAGTCGTTCCAGGCCAGCAGGAAAGCGAAGATCGCTGTGGACAGGATGCCGGGCAGGCTGTTGCGGAGGACCACTTTGGTGAAGGATCCGAACACGGAGCAGCCGTCGATCCAGGAGGCTTCTTCGAGACTGATGGGGATTGAGTCGAAGTAGGCGGCCATCATCCAGGTGGCCACGGTCATCGTGGAACCCACGTAGATGATGGTGATGCCCAGCAGGTTGTCCACCAGGCCCATGCCGGCGAAGAGGATGAACAGTGGGACCACCGAGGTGATGATGGGCAGGGACTGCATGACGAACAGCAGCAGGGAGTAGCCGGAGACCGCCTTGCTGCGGCCCCGGGAGAGGACGTATCCCGCGGGGGCGGCGACCGCCACGGAGACCACGACAGTGGCGAGGGTGGTGATGAGGCTGTTCTGCAGCCACGTGGCAGCGAGGGTTCCGGAGAACACGTTGGCGAGGTTCTCGAAAGTCGGGCCAGTGGCGGTGCTCGTGGGGCCGGGCGTGAAGGCCAGCACCACGGTGACCATGATGGGGACGAGGACCACCGCGGTGATCGCCAGAATCGCAACGAATCTCCACCATTGGCCGCGGTGGCCGGCCTCGGACAGGACACGGCGGTTCTTGGCGGGGCCGGCGACGCCGAGGACGGGGCCGGACTCGGGATGGGCGTGGACTGCTGCGCTCATTATTCGACGCTCGACTTTCGGATCTGCCGGTACAGGAGGACGGAGATGACCACCAGGGTCATGGTCATGAGGAAGGCGATGGCCACGCCGGGGCCGGTGGCGAAGTCCTGGAAGACCGTGCGGTAGGCCAGGACGACCAGGGAGGTAGTGGAGCTGACCGGCCCGCCGCCGGTGAGCAGGTAGATGGTGGGGAAGTCGTTGACACAGAAGATGGTCATGAGGATCCAGCTGATGTAGGTGGAACGGGCGATCAGCGGGAGGGTGATCTGGCGAAACTGCTGCCAGCGGGTGGCGCCGTCCATGCTCGCCGCCTCGTAGACCGTGGTGTCAACCGAGGCCAGGGCGGCGGAAATCATCATCATCATGAAAGGGAAGCTGACCCAGACTTTGAACACCATCACGGTGACAGCAGCGAGGGTGGGATCGGCGAGGAACAGTGGCGTTCCCAGGCCGAGGTTCCGGAAGAGAGACGGGATCAGGCTGTCCGGGGTGGCGACCAGCCAGTTCCACGCTGTGGAGGAGACCACGATGGGTACGACCCAAGGCAGGAGCAGCAGGACTTTGAAGGTGCCGCCCGCAGGGATCTTCGTCCGGAGCATCAGGGCCAGGCCCAGGCCGACAAGCCACGAACCGAACACTCCGACGATGGTGAAGAGCAGGGTGAACTGTGCCGCTTTCCAGAACGCCGGTGAGGACAGGACGGTGGCGAAGTTCTCCGCGCCAACAAAGCTGCCGGTCTCGATCAGGGAACCGTCATGCGTGGCCTGCACGCCGGCGTGGATGAGGGGGTAACCGTGGATAAGGACGAGCAGGATGACTGAGGGCAGCAGGAGCCAGAAGAATGTCCGGGTGGTCTGAGCGCTGAGCTTGCTCTTGCGGTTTGCGGGGCCTCCCGGCCCGCCGGGGGCAACCCCCTGGCGGGCCCTGCTGAGGCCGGATTGAACTGTAGTCAGTGCCATGGAAAGGGCCGCTTACTTCTTAATTGTGGACTTAAGGCCGGACTCGAAGGCCTGCAGGGCGGACTTGGCGTCCGACTGGCCGGTCAGGATGGTCTGGGTGAACTGGTTCAGCGCCTGGCCGCCGTCGAGGGCTGCGAGGTCGGCGTTGAGGGTGTTGCCTTGGGCCGCGAAGGTCTTGGCGATGGGCTGCCACTCCTTGACAATCTTGACGTTGTTGGGATCATCGGCGAACTCGGGGATCTCCGTGATCGACTTGAAGACCGGCAGGGCCGACATCAGCTTCTGGCGCCACAGTTCCTTGATCTGGCCCAAGTAGTACACCAGGAAAGCCTCGGATGCTTCCTGGGACGGAGTGTTCGTGTACATCATGATGTTGTTCGGGAAGAAGATGGTGGCCTTGTCGCCGTGCGGGCCGGTGATGGGGTCCGCGACCAGCAAGTCTCCGGAAGTGTCACCGACGCGCTGCGGAACGTTGACCTGGAACAGGCCATACCCGGCTTTTTTGTCCTTCCATTGCGCCGACATGTTGTCGGTGGTGTAGCTGACCGCCGCGGGGTCGACGATTCCGTTGGAGACCAATTCAAGAATGAATTCAATGGCTTCCACGTTGCGGTCGTTCATCAGGTCCAGCTCGCCGTCCTTGGTGAAGATGCCGCCGCCGTTGTTGACCATCATCATGATCATGGAATGGTTGCCATAGTTGTTGCCGGCGCCCGCGCCGGTGGTGAATCCGAAGGCGCCGATCTTCTTCAGTGCTTTGCCGGCTTCCAGGAGCGATGGCCAGTCGGTGGGGAGGCCGACGCCGGCCTGGTCGAAGAGCGACTTGCGGTACCAGAACACCCGCATGTCCAGCTGCCACGGAACCGCCACATAGCCCTTGTCGGACTTGAAAGGCTCCAGGACGCCGGGCAGGAAATCGTCGAACTGGCCGTTCTCCTTCAGCGTGTCAATGACTTTGTCGGCGTATGCGATTTGCCCCTGCTGCTCAAACTGGAAGGCCTGGAACCCGCCGCCGGTGGACACGGCAGGCCCGGTCTTGGACGCGATGGCTGAAGAGAACGTCTGGTAGAAGTTGCTCCACTGGATGGTCTGGTAGCTGGCCTTGAGGCTTCCCGAGGCTGGTGCGTAGCCCTCCGTGATTTTCTGGGCGGCGTCGTTGTAGGCGGGTGTGGCCCATGGCATGTCCCAGAACTTGACGACGCCGTTTCCCCCGCCCTGGGAGGAGGAACCGCCGCCGCAGGCGGCGAGCAGCGGCGCGGAAGCCGCCGCTGCGGTGAAGCCCAGGAACCCCCGGCGGGAGAAAGCGGTGGATGTTGCGGAGGACTTAGTGGTCACGATGATTTCCTTTCAGGATCCGGCCGTTGCTTGCCGGTCCATCTCGACATTGAGTTGATGCGGAATCTGGTGCTGGTGCTGCGGGTGGAGCTGGCTAGTCGTTGAGTCGGTCGATGAGCGAGGTGAGGGCTGCGAATTGCTGCAGATCGGTGGACGGTCCGCCGGCCTCGAGCTGACGGCGGATCCGCCGCCAGCTGTGGCGGTGGGCGGATTCGTAGCTCGTGGGAAGGGTGGTGGCCCCGGCTGCTGTGACCGAGCGGATCTCCGCCGGCCAGGCCGCGGAGGGGTCCGGCAAGGTAATGTCCGCCCGGCCGGTGGAGGTGAGGAGGGAGATGGCCGCTGTTGCCGGGACGGAATCGGTGGTGATCCCCTGCAGGGCCGCGGGGGCGCCGTTGGCCAGCTTCCCGACCACGGTGTAGCCGTTGGCGCTGCGCTGGGCCACCTTGAGTCCGTCAATGGCGATGCCGGACTGCAGGACGGCTGCGAGATGCTCGGCCAGCAACACGAGGGGGTCTTCGTCCGGCGCGCCGTAGGCGACGGAGTCCAGCAGGACGCAGTCCGCCAGGGCGGCCGAGATCACCGCCCGGGCGGCGTCGTGGGAGGCAGCGAGGGCCGGGTTTCCCGCCCAGCGCTGGTCCAGAACGACCACAGCGCCGCTCGCGGCCGCTGTGCCCGCCAGGGCCGCGGGGTCCTCGGCCACCGGGGCCGCGACCACGACCCCGCGGGAACCGGCCAGGATAGCCTCGGCGGCCCGACGGGTCCAGCCGGCCTGGCCCGCGACGGCGGTGACCTCCGGGGCCGCGGACGCCGGGGCAAAGGAGACGGGAAGGGACGCGATGACAGCGGCGACGGCGCCGGCGGCCTCAGCCCCCGGAGCGGTGTGGACGGAGCGCAGGGTGCTCATGCCAGGGACTCCTCGGGTGCGGGAACCGGGCCGGCGGCGGCCCTGTCGGCGGCGCCGCCGGCAACGGCGAGGGCAAACTCAAGGTCGTGGATCAGTGTTTCCGCGCTGGGCGCCGACCCGGTGCCGCGGGCGATGGCCGCGAGCTCGCGCCATTCGCCCTCATATCCGTTGTGGCCGAAGGGGCCGAGTACCGTCGTCGTGCCGGCCCGGCGGATCTGTGCGGTGGCGGATCCGGCATGGACGTAGGACGGGGTGAAGTCGATGCTGAGGCTGACGTCATCCCCGATCGCTTCGAAGGTCCAGGCCGGTTCCCAGGTGCCGTTCATCGCGGCGCGGAGTTCAATGGTCACTGCTCCGGCGCGGAGTGAAATCAGGTAGCCGAAGGGCCTCACGGTCTCCGCGTGCAGGACCTCAACGGACGCGAAGTCCGACGCGAACCTGCGGACCAGGGGCAGATCGTGGATGGCCAGTCCCATTACGCCGCCGGTCATCATGGCCCGGATTGCCGCGTCGTCCAGGGGTCCGGGGGCCGGGGCGGGAACCCGGCCGACGATTTCGGTCGCGAAGTCCTCGAAGCGTGCGTTCGGCGGCAGGATGATCGAGGACCGGACGGTGTGGACCTGGCCGGGCAGGTCCCCCCAGGCGGCTTCGGCGGCCAGCCAGCCCGGGTCGAAGGTGTGCATGGCGCCCACAACGATGGGCACGCCGGTCTCGGCGGACACCGCCGAAATGGCCGTGGCTTCTTCCCCTGTCATGGCGAAGGGCTTCTCGCACAGGACCGCCTTCTTGCCCGCCCGGCAGGCTGCAATCACCTGTGCGGCGTGGAACTGGTGCGGGCTGCAGATGGCGACGACGTCGACGTCGGGGTCCGCCAGCAGTTCCTCCACAGTGGTGCTGTACCGCGCCCCCACCCTGGCCGCCACGGATTCCGCAACGCCGGGGTCCACGTCCATGACGTGGCGTACCTCGAGGATGTCCCGGAGCCGCGCCAGGGAGGGCAAATGGATCGCCTGTGTCACGGGACCCGATCCCAGGATCCCGACGCCCAGCGGCGACGGCGCTGTCTGTGGATTGCTCGACAATTTCAATACCCCTTGTATTCGCTGAAACGGGACTCACTCGCCAGGCCACGGCATCCGGTGATCTGCCTCACACCAAAGCTAGGGCGACTTTTGTCGATCGTCAAGCAAAAGCTGCAAAGGTAGTTCCAAACTTTATGAGGCGTGACAGGCATAAGAACTTCGTGCTATCACTTACTCATGAGCACGCCCACCGGCACTGAACCCGCCGCCCCCGAGGCCGCCGGCAGCCTGTCCCGTGCCGGGGACCTGTTCCAGCTCCTGCGCGACGGCAGGGCCCGCACCCGCGCCGAACTGGCCCTCACCACCGGCCTGGCCCGTTCCACCGTCGCGTCCCGCATCGATGCGCTGATGCACTCCGGACTGGTGGGACCGGCAGGCGAGGCCAGCTCCAGCGGCGGCCGGCCGCCGTCGCGCTTTGCCTTCAACCCCGCCGCCCGCGTCGTGCTGGCGGTCGATGTGGGGGCCACCCACGTCATCATCGCCGTCACAGACCTGAACGGGACGGTGCTGGCGGAGCGCCGGCTCGCCCAGGACGTCGCCGACGGCCCGGACGCCGTACTGGACCGGGTGGTGGCGGAAGGCATCAAACTGCTGAGCCAGGCCGGCCGCGGCAAGGACGGACTCGCCGGCATCGGCATCGGCCTGCCCGGCCCGGTGGAACATGCCACCGGGATGCCGGTGAAACCGCCGATCATGCCCGGCTGGGACGGGTTCGACGTCGTCCGGCACGTCCAGCGCTCACTGCCGGTCCCCGTGCTGGTGGACAACGACGTCAACATCATGGCTCTGGGGGAGCGGACCGCCTATTGGCCTGAACACGACAACTTCCTCTTCATCAAGGTCGCCACGGGAATCGGCGCCGGCATCATCAGCAGCGGCCAGCTCCAGCGCGGAGCCAACGGCACGGCCGGCGACCTCGGCCACGTCCGGGTACCGCGCGGCGACGACGTGCTCTGCCGCTGCGGCAATTACGGCTGCCTTGAGGCGCTCGCCTCCGGCCCCGCCGTCGCGCATGCCCTGACGCTGCAGGGGCTGCAGGCCGACAACGGCGGCGATGTGCTGCGGCTCGTGTCCGAGGGAAACCTGCAGGCGATCCAGGCCCTGCGCCAGGCGGGCCGGGACCTGGGGGACGTGCTGGCCACCGTGGTGAACCTGCTCAATCCGTCCGTCATCGTGATCGGCGGCAGCCTCGGCCAGGCCGGCGAACACCTCATGGCGGGGGTCCGCGAGGTGGTCTACCGGCGCTCGCTGCCGCTGGCCACCACCCATCTGCGGATCGGCCTGTCCATGGCGGGGGACCAGTCCGCAATCCTGGGTGCCAGCCAGATGGTCACCCAGTATGTGCTCTCGCCTGCCGTGATTGAGGCGACCCTGCAGGCGGCGGGCTGACGCCGGGAAATTGCGCGGGTGTCACAATCGCAGGGTCCGGCGAGGGCGCGTGATAGCAATGGGATTGATGAAAGCATATTTCTGCCTGCAGGCCGAGCCGCGGCACCCATGAGCGCCAACGTCCTGGCGAAGGTGCCGCGCAGCTGGATCCTGCTGGCCGCCATCGGGCTCATCGCCCTGAACATGCGCGGACCGTTCGTCGCCGTGGCGCCGGTGGTTGGCCCGATGCAGGCGGAACTCGGCTTCTCCCCGGTGGAACTTGGTCTCCTGACCGGCATCCCGGTGCTGTGCTTTGCCCTTGCCTCGCCGTTCGCCGCGCTGACCGGACGCAAGCTTGGCGCCGAAGTCGCCATCACCCTCACCCTCCTGGGCGTCCTGCTGGGCGTGATGGTGCGATCGGCAGGCAACGGCGCCGTCGTTATGCTCGGCACAGTGATTCTCGGCGTCGCCATCACGATCGGCAACATTGTTGTGCCGCTGATCATCCGGCGCGACTTCGCTCCCGCCCGGCAGGGCACGGCGATGGGTATTTACACCGCTGCCCTGAACATCGGCTCCTTCATCACGGCCATGGTGATGGCGCCGCTGGCCGAACTGCTCGGCTGGCGGCTGGCCCTGGCCGCCTGCGGGATCTTCGCCGTCGCGGCCCTCCTTGTCTGGGTGCTCGCCTTCGGCAGCCGGGCGTTCCGGCCCGAACCAGTTCCCGCCCCGGCGCCGGGCCGCGCCGGGATGAAGCGGGCGTCGCGCTGGATCACAGTCGGGCTGACCGCAGGCTTCGCCGGGCAGGCGTTCTCGTACTACGGTGTGACCGCGTGGCTGCCCAGCATCCTCGCGGACGAACTCGGCATGACGGCCGCGGAGGCAGGCGCAGGCTCCTCCCTGTTCCAGATCCTCGCCATCGTGGGCGGTCTGGGCGTCCCGCTCGCGGCCCGTTTCGCCAGCACGACGTCGGTGGGACTCACCCTGGGGCTGTTGTGGTTGACCGTTCCGGTGGGTCTGCTGCTGGCGCCGGAACTGTGGTGGCTGTGGTCCTCGTTCGGCGGCGTCGCCCAGGGCGGCGGCATCACGCTCATCTTCATTGCCATCATCCGGCTGGCCCGGGACCAGGCCTCGGCCGGCCGGATGTCCGCTGTCGTCCAGGGTGTGGGCTACTCCTTCGGTGCTCTGGCGCCAACCCTGCTGGGTTTCGTCAACGGGGTCTCGGGATCGTGGACCGGGCCGCTGCTGATGGTTTTCGGGTCGGTGGCGATGTTCATTCTCGGGACCGCGCTTTCGCTCCGCCACGTCCCCAAGGTGCACTGAGCCGGGCTGCCGGGCGTCTGCGCCGAGGCGACAGTTAAGGCCCATATTCACGAGGAATATGGGCCTTATCTGTTATCTCGACGCCGTTGTCGATTCCCCGAGGGGGTCTTCCGCCGCTGGGCCACCG
Source organism: Arthrobacter sp. (assembly GCA_035467435.1). GTDB lineage: Bacteria > Actinomycetota > Actinomycetes > Actinomycetales > Micrococcaceae > Arthrobacter. The sequence continues at coordinate 21,866 of DATITT010000007.1, forward strand.
CCCCGGATCTCGGGGGTGCCTGTTGCGAAGGGCATGGCAGCCCAGCAGACGGAAATCTGTACCTTCCTTTGTGTCCCTGTACCGGGCTTAAGCCGGGACGAGCGCGGGATCCTCGATGGCGACGTCGCCGCCGTCGCGGGCTTCGTGCAGGAACCGGTCGTAGGCCGGAAGTGTCAGGAAGGCCGGGAACGCCGGGGTGAGTGTGACTTCCTCGAAGATGTCCCGGGCATCGGCGAAGCGGTCGCCTTCGAAGCGTTCGAGCCTGGCAAACTCCTCGTCCACCATCTCCTCGACCCATTCGTGGGTGATGACCTCGCCCTGGTCCGTGATGGCCCGGGCGAAGATCCACTGCCACAGCTGCGAGCGGGAGATCTCCGCGGTGGCGGCGTCCTCCATCAGGTTGTGGATGGTGACGGCGCCATTGCCGCGGAGCCAGGACTCGATGTAGCGGATGCCGACCTCGATGTTGTTCCGGATGCCCCGCTCGGTGATCGTGCCGGTGGTGGAGGCGATGTCGAGCAGTGCACGGTCGTCCGGGGTGACGTCCTCGCGGAGCCGGTCCAGCTGGTTCTGACGGTCCCCGAGGACGCCGTCGAACACCTCGCGGCAGACCGGAACCAGGTCCGGGTGGGCCACCCAGGAGCCGTCGAAGCCGTCGCCGGCGTCGCGGGTCTTGTCAGCGCGGACCTTCTCAAGGGCGATCGCGTTGGCTGCCGCGTCCTTGCGGTTGGGGACGGCTGCGGCCATTCCGCCGATCGCCATGGCGCCGCGCTTGTGGCAGGCCCGGACCATTTGTTCGGTGTAGGCGCGCATGAACGGCTGGGTCATGGTCACCTGGCTGCGGTCCGGCAGGACGAAGCGCGGGCCGCGGGTGCGGAAGTTCTTGATCAGCGAGAAGATGTAGTCCCAGCGGCCGGCGTTCAGGCCCGCGGCGTGGTCGCGCAGTTCGTAGAGGATCTCCTCCATTTCGAATGCGGCGGTGATGGTTTCGATCAGCACGGTGGCGCGGATGGTGCCCTGCGGGATGCCGAGCAGGTCCTGGGCGAGGACGAAGATGTCGTTCCACAGGCGGGCCTCGAGGTGGTTCTCGATCTTCGGCAGGTAGAAGTACGGGCCCTTGCCCTGGGCGATCAGCCGGCGGGCGTTGTGGAAGAAGTACAGGCCGAAGTCGACGATGCCGCCGGCGATCGGGGTGCCGTCAATGAGCATGTGCTTTTCCGGAAGGTGCAAGCCGCGGGGCCGGACCACAATTGTGGGCAGCTCCTCGGCGGGGCGGAGCTTGTATTCCTTGCCCTCGGGGGTGGTGAAATCGATCCGGCGCTCCAGCGCATCGGTGAGGTTGAGCTGGCCTTGGATGACGTTGCGCCACGACGGGGTGGAGGCGTCTTCCATGTCCGCGAGCCACACCTTGGCGCCGGAGTTCAGCGCGTTGATGGTCATCTTCTTGTCCACCGGGCCGGTGATCTCGACGCGGCGGTCCGTCAGGCCCGGAGCCGGGGGGGCAACGCGCCAGTTCGGATCATTCCGGACGGACTCGGTCTCGCGGAGGAACCGCGGGTCCTGGCCCTTGCCGATCTGCAGGCGTCGGTCCCGGCGGGCCTGCAACAGCTCCAGCCGCCGTCCCTTGGTCGCCTTGTGCAGCTTGGCAACAAATGCCAAGGCGTCAGGAGTAAGGACCTCGCTCTGCCGGCAGATCGGCTGGGCGGTCAACGTAACCCCGTTGATGGTGAAGTTGTCAGTGAAGCTGTTCATGGGAGATGCTCCTAGAAAGTCCGCTGTTGCCCCATCACTTTTGGTCTCCAAAGGAGGTCGATGAGGACCAAAAGTGATAGGGCTACGGGCGGGAAAAGCTGGGG
>DATITT010000008.1:0-4354 GCA_035467435.1 Arthrobacter sp.
CGGCAAGGACCTCGATTCCTGCTACCACAGAGCGTGCGACACCATGAGCAACACCAACGCGGACCTGCTCAAGGACATGTCCGCCGCCCTGGCCTACACCACCGCCACCTACGCGCTGGCCCCACGGGGCTGACTTCCGGCAGCTGGACAGCAGGTGCTGCCGGCCTGGCACCAGAACGAAAAGATGCCGCCCGGCCGGTTCAATTGGCGCCAGGCCATGGCAGCACCCGAACCGAGCAGGTACAACTGAGTCATGACTACCTCACCCTTGGTGCTCGGCCCGATGATGCGGTACGTGGATGAGACTTCGGCGAGCGTCTGGGTGGAGACCCGGTCAGCTGGCCGGGTCTCCGTCCGCGCGGGCGGACAGGAGTGGGCAGCCCGTACCTTCGCGGTTCATGGCCACCATTACGCGCTGGTGGAACTGGCCGGGCTGGAGCCCGGAACGGTCACGCCCTACTCCCTCGACATCAACGGCAGCCAGGTCTGGCCCGATCCTTCATCGGAGTTCCCGCCGTCCGTGGTCGCGACGCTGCGGACCGGCAAGCCGCTGCGGATGGCGTTCGGCTCCTGCCGGACCAGTGTGCCGCACGATGAGTCCGGCAACCGGACCCACGGTGTCGACTCACTGCGCGCTTTCGCACTGAAGATGGCCTCCGGCGGTGACCTGCCATGGCCGGACCTGGTGGCTTTCCTCGGCGACCAGGTGTACGCCGACGTGACCAGCGATCAGATGCAGGAGTTCATCCGCGCCCGGCGGGACATCGATGCACCGCCCGGCGAGGAGCTCAAGGACTATGAGGAATACGCACACCTCTACAATCTGGCCTGGTCAGACCCCGCGAACAGGTGGCTGTTGTCCACCCTGCCCAGCGCCATGATTTTCGATGATCATGACATCCGCGACGACTGGAACACCTCACTGAGCTGGAAGAGAAAAATGGAGGCCACCTCCTGGTGGAATGGGCGGATCGTCGCCGGGCTGGCGTCGTACTGGGTGTATCAGCATCTGGGGAACCTGTCGCCGCAGGAGCGGGCCGGGGACGCCATCTGGCAGCTGATCGCCGGGCACGTGGGCGAGGATGAGATCGATGTGAGCGCCGAGCTGGACGGGTTCGCAGACCGGGCCGATCAGGACCCGGGATCGTACCGGTGGAGCTACTGCCGGGATTTCGGGGATACGCGGCTGATTGTGGTGGATTCCCGAGCGGCCCGGGACCTGGCGCCGGACGACCGTGCCCTCCTGGACAAGCCGGAAATGGCCTGGCTCGACGGTCGGATGCGCGGCGGTTTCCGCCACCTGCTGGTAGCGACATCGCTGCCTTTCCTGCTGCCGATGGGCCTGCACTACGTCGAGTCCTGGAATGAGTCCCTGTCCCAGGGTGCGTGGGGGAAGCCTGCCGCCCGTGCCGGCGAAAAGCTGCGCCAGGCGGTGGACCTTGAACACTGGGGCGCCTTCCAGAACAGCTTCCGGCAAGTGGCCGCCATGGTCACTGAGGTCGCCGACGGCACGCGGGGCCCGGCACCGGAAACCATCGCCTTTCTCTCCGGAGACGTGCACTACTCCTACGTTTCCGAGGTGGACCGCTCCTCCGGCAGCCGGATCGTGCAGGCCGTCTGCTCCCCTATCCGCAACCCGCTGCCCCGGCTGATGAGGTCCTTCGCGGCCATCATGTCCTACGGTCTGGCCACGCCGGTCGGCGCCCTGGTGGCGCGCTCGGCAAAGGTCCCGGACCCCCCGTTTCGCTGGTCCGGCGTCAAGGGGCCCTGGTTCGACAACAACCTGGCCTGCCTGGAAGTGGCACCGGAGGGGCTCAAATTGTGGTGGCAGACCGGCGTCGTGGACGGCGGGGACCACCTTCATCCGCGGCTGAAACTCGTCTCCTCCGTGACGCTGGCACCGCGTCGAGCTGTAGAACCCGCTGGGTGAGCCGGCCTCCGTAGACCTGTCCGCGGAATGGCGGGATCCCTTGGATGCAGACAACAGTTCAGTAACTCCTTGCTGCCATGGCCCGGCGTCGAAGGATGCCTCGCTATCGTGAAGGTATGAAGAACCTGGTTCTCGTCGGGGTCGATGGTTCCAGCGGAAGCGCCGGCGCCGCTGACTGGGCACTGGCGGAGGCCGCCGCCCGTAAATGGAGCATTTTGTTCGCCACCGTAGTCCCGCTGGCCCCGGTAACCGACCCGCAGGTGGAGGCGGCATACTTTCGAAGTGCCGTCCGCGACGCTGAAAGAATCCTCGGGCCGTTGATCGCCCAGGCTGAGGTCCACGGCATCACTGCGGCAAGTCAGGTCATTGCGGGACGAGCCGGCGATGTTCTGGTCCGGCTATCGGCCGAGGCCTCACTTGGAGTGGTCGGACGCCGGATACGTTCCGGTTTCGTTTCCCGCCTGGGCAGTGTCTCCGCGGCCTTCGCCGCGCACTCGTCGTGTTCCACGGCAGTAATCCCGGAGACATGGAGCCCGGTCCTGTCGGCCGGAGACTCTGCTCCGGCTTCCGACGGACGCACATTGGCCGGGCAGGTGGTCGTGTCCGTAGAGGCCGGGCCGGCGGCGCCACACTTACTTGCCGTGGCAGCGGAGATGGCGCAGCGGGACGGAGTTCCGCTGTGCGCAGTGACCGTCGGCCCGAATGGAACAGAGCAGGGTGGGGATCCCTGGCTCACGGATCTTCTGCACCGGACCAGACAAGAACACCCCGGACTCCAGTGCGGCAGCCGCACCCTGTCGGGCAGTCCCGCGCACGAAATTGCACAGGCCGCACGCGGCGCCCGGCTCCTGGTCATCGGGACGCGCGGTCTTAGCGGCATACCCGGGATCGTCCGCGGGTCAGTCAGCCAGGCCGTCCTTGAGAGCACGTCCTCGCCGGTCTTGATCGTACCCTCCCGGCATCCGGGGAAACGTCACAACTGAACCGGAACCCCTGGCACCAACCACGAAGGGTGTGGCTCCTGTGGGAGCCGCACCCTTCGTGGTTGGTGCATATTTCGGTTCGGGCAGGGCCTGCCCGGGGGTGGGCTGCTAGGCGCTGGTGGCGTCCTGGACCTCGCCGACGAGTTCCTCGATAATGTCCTCGAGGAAGAGCACGCCGGTGGTGTTGCCGTGGGCATCGAAGACCCGGGCGACATGGGCGCCGGTCCGGCGCATCGTGGCCAGGGCGTCCTCGAGTTCGCTGCCGCTGAACGCCGACGCGAGGCGCCGGATCCGCTTGGCCGGCACGGGTTCGCTGAACTTGTCCGGCGTCGTGAGGTCCATGACGTCCTTGAGGTGCAGGTAACCGGAAGGGTTCCCGTCGACGTCAGTGAGGATGTAACGGGAGAACCCGTGCTCGGCGACGGCGCGCTGGATGTCCGCCGGCGTCGCCGAAGCGGGCAGGAGCACCATCTCGCCGATGGGCACCTCAACGTCAGCGACGGTCTTGGCCGTGAACTCGAACGCCGCCGTCAGGGTGCCGCTGGTGTCCGTGAGCATCCCGTCCCTGGTGGACTGCTCCACGATGTTGGCGACTTCATCCAAAGTGTAGGCACTGGTGGCCTCGTCCTTGGGCTGGACCTTGAAGAGCCGCAGGATCGAGTTGGCGATCCCGTTCAGCGTCCAGATCACCGGTTTGAAAATCCGGGCGACCATCACCAGCGGCGGGGCCAGAATCAGGGCCGCGCGGGTGGGGACCGAGAACGAAATGTTCTTCGGGACCATTTCGCCCAGGACCACGTGCAGGAACGTCACCAGCAGCAGCGCGGTGACAAACGCGATGATGCCGATCGCCTCCGCTGACAGGGAGGTCAGTCCCAGCGGGATCTCGAGCAGGTGGTGGATCGCAGGTTCGGACACATTCAGGATCACCAGGGAGCAGACGGTGATGCCCAGCTGGCTGGTCGCCAGCATCAAGGTGGCGTGCTCCATCGCCCAGAGCGTGGTCTTCGCGGCTTTGCTTCCGGCCTCTGCCTTCGGTTCGATCTGGGAACGCCGGGCCGAGATCACAGCAAACTCGGCGCCGACGAAAAACGCATTAACCGCCAGGAGCACAACCAGCCAAATAATGCCGGGGAGATATTCACTCATGGGTCAGCTCCTGCGTCAGGTTGTCGATGATCCGGTCATGGGCGCTCTTGGGCGCCTCTGCTGAAGCTTCCGGGGTGAAGCGGAGGCGCTCCACATGTGTGCCCGCCACCCTTTCAACACGCAGATGCCCGCCGTTGATCGGGACTTCGTCGCCAAGCTCGGGGATGCGGTCCAGCTGATCGCTGACGAACCCGGCCATCGTGTCGTACTCCTCACCGTCCGGGACCACGATTCCGGTCCGGTCCAGGAGCTCATCCGGACGCAGGGAAGCGTCAAAGGTAATGGACCGGCC
>DATITT010000009.1:0-1710 GCA_035467435.1 Arthrobacter sp.
ACCCGCCTGCCGGTGTCAACTTTCCGGATCCGCTCTCCACGTTAGTGTGGGAAGGAGTCAATCCACGGATGAAAGGCAGAGTCATGAGCGATCCGACCGAACCGAGCAACGATCCGGCCGACCTGCGGGGGCCCGGCGACCGGGACGCCGTCGAGGCCCGCCAGCCGCACGCCGAACCCGGCCAGGCCGGCAACATCCGCGAGGAACAGCTGACGCAGGCCGCAGGAACAGTGCCCGCCGCCTACGTCGGGTCCGGCGACCCCGAGTCGGAGGCGAAGCCGGAAGACACCGCCGACGCCGGCATGTGGGACGACGAAACCTAGACTTCCGGCCCCGCCTGTGGCGCCGGGCCCTGGCGTCCACTCCGCCGCGCGCGCCAGGTCGACGGGCGGCGCGGCGTTTCGTGTCGAAGTGCCCCCGGGCGGCAAGGGCTGGCTCAGGCTAAGCCCGCGGCTTCCCCAGGAACCCCAGCAGCGCCTCGTTGACCTCGGCGGCGTGGGTCCAGAGCATGCCGTGCGGGGCGCCCTCGATCTCCACGTACTCGGCGCTGGGCAGGGCCTTGGTGAACCGCCGGCCTGTGACGTCGATCGGCAGGATCCTGTCCGCGGTGCCGTGCACGATCAGCGTGGGGATATCGATCTTCAGGATGTCGGCGCGGAAGTCGGTGAGCCACGTGGGCTGCGCGGCTGCCGAGGCGGTGGGTCCGCCCGAGACCGCGAGGTTCCAGCCCGCCCGCATGACTTCCTCGCTGAGCCGGGGCGTGCCCAGGAAGGTGTCGCTGTTATAGAAGTTCTTGAAGAATTCAGTGAAGAAGGCGTAGCGGTCGGTGGTGACAGCCTCCGTGAGGCCGTCGAACACGGACTGCGGGACGCCGTCGGGGTTGTCCTCGGTCTGCAGGATGTAGGGCTCCAGCGAGCCGAGGAACGCGGCCTTCGCCACCCGGGCCGAACCATAGGTGCCGAGGTACCGGCCCACCTCGCCGGTTCCCATCGAGAAGCCCACCAGTACGGCGTCGTTCAGGTCCAGGGTGGTGAACAGGGTGTCGAGGTCGGCGGCGAAAGTGTCGTAGTCGTAGCCGTCGGTAGGCTTGCTGGACTTGCCGAAGCCGCGGCGGTCGTAGGTGATGACCCGGTAGCCGGCGCCCAGCAGGGCCGTGGTCTGCTTCTCCCAGGAGGCTCCGTCCAGCGGGTAGCCATGGATCAGGACCACCGGCTGCCCGCTCCCGTGGTCTTCGTAATAGAGCTCGATGTCGGTGCTGTTTTCGGTTCCAACCTTGATGTAAGCCATGCCAGCAGTCCTCTCGGTACGGTTCGGAAGTCAGTTCGCGCAGGAGCGGCCCAGCGCTGGTGCCACTGTACGGAACCAACGCAGGCAGGCAACAGGGTGTTCCCGCGATGCGGATTTTGACGGCGCGCATTTGACCCGAATACCCCTGGGGGTATACTCGTAATATTAGACCTACCAACAAGGAGAACCAGATGTGCCGACAGGTTGCATGCAAGAAGTGCGGAAAGACCACCTGGGCCGGTTGCGGCCAGCACGTTGACCAGGTCATGCGGGGTGTCAAGAGCGCCGACCGCTGCAAGGGTCACGAGGGTGAAGCCAGTACCAAGACCGGCTTCTTCGCCAAGCTCTTCGGCCGCTAAGACCGGCTCTCCAGCAGGAACACTCAGCCCCCGCCGCACACCGTGCAGCGGGGGCTTTGTCCAT
>DATITT010000010.1:0-7260 GCA_035467435.1 Arthrobacter sp.
CGTGTTGGCCCCGGTTATCGACCGGATACCCTTCGATGGCCGGCGCGCGGTAGCTGCGGCGAAGTCGACGGCGCCCTTCAACAGCTGATGGGAGATTCCCTTGCCGCGGTGCCCAGGTCGCACCCCTATGCACCACACCGACCACACATCGAGGTCATCCACGTGGGGGATCTTGCGGTTCCGGGCAAAGCTGGTGTCGGCGCGCGGATGGACGGCCGCCCAGCCCACCGCTGCCTTTCACGTCCGCGAACTGCGTCGCCGGACGAACTTCGATTGCCATTCCGCGGAGTCCTTTCGTTCCCGATTCCGTTCCTGGGCCGGACGCTTGGCCCGCGCCTAGAGCACCTTCCGGATGGTCTCTTCGAAGCTCGTGACGTGGTGGAGAGCCAGCCCGGCCGCCTTGTCGGCGTCCCCCGCAGCCACCGCCTTGAGCAGCTCCACATGCTCCGTGATGTGGCCGCTCACCGAGGGCACCTTGTCCAGGACCAGGCACCAGATGCGCGTGGCCAGGTTGTCGTAGCGGATCAGGGTGTCTTCCAGATGCGGGTTGGCTGCCGCGCGGTAGATCAACCGGTGCACGGTCAGGTCATAGCGCATGAGATCGCGGGACTCCCCCGGGCTGGGATCCAGCTCCGCAATGACATTGGCGACATGCAGCAGTTCGCGGCGCATGGCTGCGTTTGCCCGGATGGCCGCGCGGCGCGCCGCCAGCGGCTCCAGCAGTTCCCGGATCTCCGAGACGTCAGCCAGTTCCGTGAAGTCCACATTGGTGGCGAACGTTCCCCGGCGTGGGTATGAGACGACCAAGTGGTCCACTTCCAGCCGCTTGATCGCCTCGCGCACCGGAGTGCGGCCGAATCCGAGCTCGACCGCCAGCTGCCCTTCATTGATGGGCTCGCCCGGCCGGATCTCGAGCATGATCAGCTTGTCGCGCAGCTGCCGGTATGCGGCCTCCGCCTGGGACAAAGCTTCGTCCTCGGCAGGAGGCAAGGCAGGAAGTGCATTCAAGGCGCCGCTCCGTTCCTGGTTTCAGGCGGAAGCTCAGTGCCACGTTGCTTCCGGCTATTGACTCTAGTGTGATCCCGATCATATCATTGACCTCACACTGATATATCAGTCATTGCAACAAAGATATTTCATAAGGAGCATCCGTGGTTGAGCAGTTGAACGACCGACTTTCCGCAGTCGATCCCGAGGTCCAGCAGGCCATCGCCAATGAGCTGGGCCGCCAGCAGTCCACCCTGGAAATGATCGCCTCGGAGAATTTCGCGCCGGCCGCGGTCATGGAGGCACAGGGATCGGTCCTGACGAACAAGTACGCCGAGGGCTACCCCGGCAAGCGCTACTACGGCGGCTGCGAGCACGTTGATGTGATCGAACAGCTCGCTATCGACCGGGTCAAGGCCCTGTTCGGCGCCGAGTACGCCAACGTCCAGCCGCACTCCGGCGCGCAGGCCAACGCCGCCGCCATGTTCGCCCTGCTAAATCCGGGCGACACCATCATGGGCCTGAGCCTGGCCCACGGCGGCCACCTGACGCACGACATGAAGTTCAACTTCTCCGGCAAGCTCTACAACGTCGTCCCCTACCACGTCCGCGAATCCGACCTCCGGATAGCTATGGCGGAAGTCGAGGCGCTGGCCCTGGAGCACCGGCCCAAACTGATCGTCGCCGGCTGGTCCGCCTACTCACGGCAGCTCGATTTCGCCGAGTTCCGCCGGATCGCCGACCTCGTGGACGCCTACCTCATGGTGGACATGGCGCACTTCGCCGGTCTGGTGGCCGCAGGGCTGCACCCCAACCCGGTGCCTTACGCCGACGTCGTCACCACCACCACGCACAAAACCCTCGGCGGCCCGCGCGGCGGAGTCATCCTCGCCAAAGAGCAGTACGCCCGCAAGATCAACAGCGCCGTCTTCCCCGGCCAGCAGGGTGGGCCTCTGGAGCACGTGATCGCTGCCAAGGCCGTCGCCTTCAAGCTTGCCGGAACCCCGGAATTCAAGGAACGCCAGGAACGCGTCCTCCAGGGATCCAAACTGCTGGCCGAACGCCTCCTGCGCGAGGACGTCGCGGCAGCGGGCATCTCCGTAGTCAACGGCGGCACCGACGTCCACCTGATCCTGGTGGACCTGCGCAACTCGGTACTGGACGGGCAGCAGGCCGAAGACGCCCTGCACCGGATCGGCATCACGGTCAACCGCAACGCTGTCCCGTTCGACCCCCGCCCGCCGATGGTTTCCTCCGGCCTCCGGATCGGTACGCCGGCCCTCGCCACCCGCGGCTTTGGCGCCGTGGAATTCACCGAGGTTGCGGACATCATCGCGACGGCGCTCATCGCCGCTGCCACTACCGGCACCAGCAACGCCGCCGTGGACGGCACCTCCGGGGCCTCATCCCTCAGCGAAGACACCGCCGTCGAACTCCGAGCCCGCGTCACGGCCCTGGCCGACAAATTCCCCCTCTACCCCCATCTCAATGACGGCACCGAAATTGCCGCTTTCGAATCAGACCTGATTGGAGCAGCCAAGTGAGCACCCAGCAGCTTCCGGAGCACCCGGATTTCCTCTGGCGGAACCCGGAGCCCAAGTCCTCGTACGACGCCGTGATTGTGGGCGGCGGCGGGCACGGCCTGGCCACTGCCTACTTCCTGGCAAAGAACCACGGGATGACCAACATCGCGGTCCTGGAAAAGGGCTGGCTCGCCGGCGGCAACATGGCCCGGAACACCACGATCATCCGCTCCAACTACCTCTGGGTCGAGAGTGCGGCGATTTACGAGCACGCCCTCAAACTCTGGGAGATCCTGCCCGAGGAGCTCGAGTACGACTTCCTGTTCAGCCAGCGCGGCGTGATGAACCTCGCCCACACCCTGGGCGACGTCCGCGAAAGCATGCGCCGCGTGGGAGCGAACAAGCTCAACGGCGTGGACGCCGAATGGCTGGACCCGAAGCAGGTCAAGGAACTCTGCCCCATCCTGAACATCAACGACAACATCCGCTACCCGGTTATGGGCGCGACCTACCAGCCGCGCGCCGGCATCGCCAAGCACGACCACGTCGCCTGGGCGTTCGCCCGCAAGTGCGACGAAATGGGCGTTGACATCATCCAGAACTGCGAAGTCACCGGCTTCGTCAAGGACGGCAACCGCGTAGTAGGCGTCAAGACCAACCAAGGCACCATCAACACCGAAAAGGTGGGCCTGTGCGCTGCCGGGCACAGCTCGGTCCTGGCCGAAATGGCCGGATTCAAGCTCCCCATCCAGTCGCACCCGCTCCAGGCCCTGGTCTCCGAACTGCACGAACCGGTCCACCCCACGGTGGTCATGTCCAACCACGTGCACGTCTACGTTTCCCAGGCCCACAAGGGCGAACTCGTCATGGGCGCCGGCGTTGATTCCTACAACGGCTACGGCCAGCGCGGCTCCTTCCACGTGATCGAGCACCAGATGGCAGCCGCCGTCGAACTCTTCCCGATCTTCGCCAGGGCCCATGTGCTCCGGACCTGGGGCGGGATCGTGGACACCACCCTCGATGCCTCCCCCATCGTCGGCACCACCCCGGTGGACAACATGTTCGTCAACTGCGGCTGGGGAACCGGCGGCTTCAAGGGCACCCCGGCGGCCGGGCTCACCTTCGCCCACACCATCGCCACGGGCACGCCGCACCAGCTGAACAAGCCGTTCGCACTGGAACGCTTCGAAACCGGAGCCCTCATCGACGAACACGGCGCCGCCGCCGTCGCCCACTAGCCGCCGTCCCCCAGAAAGAAGACGCACATGCTGCTTATCTCATGCCCCAACTGCGGCTCTCGCGACGAGACCGAGTTCCACTACGGCGGCCAGGCCCACGTCAAGTACCCGGAGAACCCGAACGACCTGAACGACAAGGAATGGGCCCAGTACCTTTTCTACCGCGAGAACCCCAAAGGCATTTTCGCCGAACGCTGGCTGCACAGCACCGGCTGCCGCCAGTGGTTCAACATGCTCCGCGACACGCTCACCTACGACATCCAGGCCATCTACCCGATGGGCACGCCCCGGCCCGATGTGAGCGTCCCGGCCGCCGCCGAATCCGGCACTGCCAGCACCGCTGCTGACAGCACCACCACCGGGGACTCCGCGCCCAGCATCTCGGCTACCAGCATCGCCCCGGCCGCACCACCCGCCAGCACCACCGCCCCGAAGGGAGCAACCAAGTGACTTCCCAGAACGCCCGCCTCGCCGCCGGCGGACGAATCGACCGCACCATCTCCTGGCGTTTCACCGTGGACGGCGAGGAATTCACGGGCCACCCAGGCGACACCCTCGCCTCGGCCCTGATCGCGAACGGCCGCATCGCCGCCGGCAACTCGCTCTACGAGGGCCGGGCCCGCGGCATCATGTCCGCCGGCGTGGAGGAATCCAACGCCATGGTCAAAATTGCTGCGCGCTTCCCCGGCGACGTTGCCGAGTCCATGCTCCCCGCCACCACGGTCACCCTGGTGGACGGCCTGAAGGCAGAACTCCTCAACGGCCTGGGCAAGCTGGACCCGGAGGAGGACCGCGCCGAGTACGACAAGAAGTACGTCCACACCGACGTCCTGGTGATCGGCGGCGGCCCCGCCGGCCTCGCGGCGGCCCGGGAGGCCGTCCGCACCGGCGCCCGCGTGATCCTCATGGACGACCAGCCCGAACTGGGCGGATCACTCCTTTCCGGCTCCACCGCACCTGAGCTGGCTGAGACCATCGAAGGCAAGCCGGCCCTGGAATGGGTAGCGGACGTGGAAGCGGAACTCGTCTCGGGAGCCGAAAGCACCGTCCTGAACAGGACCTCCGCCTTCGGCGCCTACGACGCCAACTACGTCATCGCGGTCCAGAACCGCACCGACCACCTGTCCAGCCCGGCCGCCCCCGGCGTGTCCCGGCAGCGGATCTGGCATGTCCGCGCCAACCAGGTGGTGGTTGCTCCCGGAGCCCACGAACGCCCGCTGGTCTTCGAGAACAACGACCGCCCCGGCATCATCCTGGCCTCGGCTGTCCGCAGCTATCTCAACCGCTACGCCGTTGCCGCGGGGCAGCGCGTTGTCATCAGCACCACCAATGACAGCGCCTACGCCCTGGCGGCGGACCTCCGCGCCGCCGGCGTCAAGCTTGAGGCCGTCGTTGACGCCCGCCCGCAGCTGACCGCGGTTGCTGCGGCCGCCGTCGAAGCAGGCACCCGGGTGCTGATCGGCAGCGCCGTGGCCGCCACCGCCGACGGAACAGGAACCGCCTCGGACTCCGGCGACGGCCGGCTCAACGCCGTCACCGTCCGCAGCATCAACGACGACGGCGAACTCACCTCCGGCGTCGAACAGATCGCCTGCGATCTGCTGGCAGTTTCCGGTGGCTGGAGCCCGCTGGTCCACCTCCACTCCCAGCGCCAGGGCAAGCTGCGCTGGGACGACGAGCTCGCCGCTTTCGTGCCGAGCACCGTGGTCCCGAACCAGCAGACCATTGGCTCCGGCCGCGGCAGCTTCGAACTCGGGGACTGCCTGGCCGAGGGCATCTCCGCCGGAGCGTCGGCCGCCGCTGCCGCAGGCTTCAGCCCTGAAAATTCCGACGCAGTCGTCGATCCGCTGGTCTTTTCAGAGCCGAAGGCCTCCGCCCCGACCCGGCAGCTGTGGCTGGTCCCGGGCCAGGAAGGAACGCCGGATGACTGGCACCACCACTTCGTGGACTTCCAGCGTGACCAGTCGGTGGCCGACGTGCTGCGCTCCACCGGGGCCGGCATGCGGTCCGTGGAACACATCAAGCGCTACACCTCCATCAGCACCGCCAACGACCAGGGCAAGACCTCCGGCGTCAACGCGATCGGCGTCATCGCCGCCGCGCTCCGCCAGGCAGGGGAAGCATCGCGCGGGATCGGCGACATCGGCACCACCACCTACCGGGCACCGTTCACCCCGGTGGCGTTCGCGGCACTCGCGGGACGCCAGCGCGGCGAACTGTTCGACCCCGCCCGCGTCACCTCGGTCCACCCGTGGCACGTCGCCAAGGGTGCCCTGTTCGAGGACGTCGGGCAGTGGAAGCGCCCTTGGTACTACCCGCAGGCGGGGGAGGACATGGATGCCGCGGTGCTGCGCGAATGCGCCGCCGTCCGCGACTCCGTGGGCTTCATGGACGCCACCACGCTGGGCAAGATCGAAATCCGCGGCAAGGACGCCGGTGAGTTCCTCAACCGGATCTACACCAACGCGTTCAAGAAGCTCGCCCCGGGTTCCGCCCGCTACGGCGTGATGTGCATGGCAGACGGCATGATTTTCGACGACGGCGTGACCCTGCGTCTCGACGACGACCGCTACTTCATGACCACCACCACCGGCGGCGCCGCCAAGGTGCTCGACTGGCTGGAGGAATGGCTGCAGACCGAATGGCCTGAACTGGACGTGCACTGCACCTCGGTGACCGAACAGTGGAGCACCATTGCGGTCGTCGGACCCAAATCCCGCGCCGTACTCGCAAAGGTGGCCCCGCAGCTTGCCGCCGACGGCGGGCTGGAAGCGGAAGCCTTCCCGTTCATGACCTTCCGCGAAACCACCCTCGCCTCCGGCGTGCAGGCCCGGGTCTGCCGGATCTCGTTCTCCGGCGAACTTGCCTACGAGATCAACGTTCCGTCCTGGTACGGGCTGAACACCTGGGAAGCCGTGGCCGCCGCAGGGGCCGAATTCAACATCACGCCCTACGGCACCGAAACCATGCACGTGCTGCGTGCCGAGAAGGGTTACCCGATCGTCGGTCAGGACACCGACGGGACCGTGACCCCGCAGGACGCCGGCATGGAATGGGTGGTTTCCAAGGTCAAGGACTTCATCGGCAAACGCTCCTACGCCCGCGCCGATGCCAAGCGCGAGGACCGCCGGCACCTGGTCAGCGTCCTTCCCGTGGACAAGACGCTCCGGCTGCCCGAAGGCACCCAGCTTGTGGAAAAGGGCATCACCACCAGCCCCGCCTACGGCCCCGTCCCCATGGAGGGCTTCGTGACCTCGAGCTACCACAGCGCCGCCCTGGGCCGTTCCTTTGGGCTGGCACTGATCAAGAATGGCCGCAACCGCATCGGTGAGACCCTCGTGGCCGCCGCCGGCGACCAGCTGGTTGATGTCGTTATCGCAGAAACCGTACTTTTTGACCCCGAAGGGACCCGCAAAGATGGCTAATACAGCAGCACTGACAGGTATCAATGGACTCCGGGACACCCGCCGCAGCCCCGCCTCCCACCTGACCGAAGCGCTGGCGGCCGGCTC
>DATITT010000011.1:0-3083 GCA_035467435.1 Arthrobacter sp.
GCCTTGGAGGAGGTGTCAGTGAGGAAGGCGTTGCCGCTCTCCCCCGGGGTGAAGACAACGTGGGCGCCGAACGGCGCGTTGGCCTCCACATGCCGGCGGACGGCGTCCATCGCCTCGGCCGGATCCTGTCCGGGCGCGAGCCGCAGGCTGAACTTGGCGCGCGCACGCGGCAGGAGGGTGTTGGAGGCGACGTCGACGGCGGGGGCGTCGAAGCCGATGATCGACAGTGCCGGCTTGGTCCACATCCGTGAGGCGATCGACCCGGTGCCGGCGAGCCGGACGCCGTCGAGCACCGAGGCATCGGCGCGGTACTGCTCTTCGGAGAGGTCGACGGTGACGTCGTCACGGCTGGCCAGGCCGGCGATCGCCACGCTGCCCTCATCGTCGTGCAGGGTGGCGATGAGCCGGGAGAGCAGGGTCGGCGCGTCCAGCACGGGGCCGCCAAACATGCCGGAGTGGACTGCGTGGTCCAGGACCTTGACCTCGATGGTGCCGTCGACCAGGCCGCGCAGGCTGGTGGTGAGCGCGGGGACGCCGACCTTCCAGTTGCTGGAGTCGGCAACGACGATCACGTCGGCGCGCAGCAGTTCCCGGTGGGTTTCCAGGAAGGTGCGGAAGGTCGGGGAGCCGGCTTCCTCCTCCCCCTCGAAGAAGAAGGTCACGCCGAGACCAAGGTCGTCGCCCAGCACACGGGTCACGGCCGAGTAGGCAGCGATGTGTGCGAGGATCCCGGCTTTGTCGTCGGCCGCGCCGCGCCCGTAGAGGCGCCCGTCGCGCTCGACGGCGGTGAACGGCTCCGTTTCCCACAGTGCCAGGTCGCCGGTGGGCTGCACATCGTGGTGCGCGTACAGCAGGATTGTCGGCTTGCCCGCGGCGGCGGGACGGCGGGCGACGACGGCCGGGCCGCCGGGCGTCCCGTCTTCCTTGTCGCAGCGCAGGATCTGGACCTCGTCGAAGCCGCTGGCGCGGACCAGTCCGGCGACGGCGTCGGCGCTGGCGTTCAGCGCGGCGGGGTCGAAGCTGGGCCAGGCGATGCCCGGGATGGCGACGAGTTCCGTCAACCGGGCGATCGTGGTGTCGAACGATTCGGCAACGGCCTGGCGGAGGGCCTCGGTGTCGACGGTTCCGACCCGGGCAGCAGTGGTTTGCGGGTTCCCCGCGGGTGATGAAGTCATGGCCAGAAGACTACCGGTGTCACGGATCACCATAAACCCTGAACACTGACACAGCGGGTCATGCGCCGTGTGGGCTGGGTCTCGCGCGTGCCGCCCCGGGGTATTCTGTAGGGGTGTTTGGACGTAAAAAAGAAGCGCCATCGGCGCAGGACATAGTTGACCAGCAGGCGGACGGGGCAGCAGCCCGGGAGACCGCCCTCGGCAAGGGCGCGCCCACGCCCAAACGCAGCGCGCAGGTGGCGGCCCGCAAGCGGCCGCTCGTGCCGGAGGACCGCAAGGCCTCCAAGGCCGCAGAGCGTGCAGCGGTCCAGGAGCAGCGGCTCAAGATGCGGAGGGCCCTGGACACCGGCGACGAAAGGTTCCTGCCGCTGCGGGACAAGGGCCCGCAGAAGCGTTTCGCCCGTGACTATGTGGATGCCCGCTTCAGCCTCGGCGAGTACCTGATGTTCGGCGCGCTCATCTTCGTGATCGTCTCACTCCTCGTCCCGGCCTCCAGTGAACAGATGATCTACGTCCTGGGCGGGTTCTGGGTGATGTTCCTGGCGGTCTTCGTCGACGTCTTCATCCTGTCCCGGAAGCTCAAGAAGCGTCTGGAGCAGAAGTTCGGGGACGTGGAGCGTGGCACCATCTGGTACGGCTCCATGCGTTCGCTGCAGTTCCGCCGCCTGCGCCTTCCCAAGCCCCTCGTCAAGCGCGGCGAGTACCCCGCCTGATTCACGCACTCAACACGGAGCCCCCGGCAGTCTGACTGCCGGGGGCTTTGTCGTACCCCGGTCTTTGGGGGACGGCCGTGCGGGGCCGCGCGGCTCAGCGCCGGGACGGGTGTTTCGCGAGCAGCCGGTTGATGCGGGCGGCCCAGAACGGTCCCTCATAGAGGAACGCCGTGTATCCCTGCACGAGGGTGGCGCCGGCGTCGAGCCGTTGCTGGACGTCCTGCGCGGTTTCGACGCCGCCCACCGAGACCAGGGTGAGCCTGCCTCCGGTGGCGGCCTTCAGCCGGGCCAGCACCTCCAGCGACCGCTGTTTCAGCGGTGCGCCGGAAAGCCCGCCGGCGCCGCAGGCCGCCACCTTGTCCGGGCTGGCGGTGAGCCCGGTGCGGGCGATAGTGGTGTTGGTGGCGATGATTCCGTCCAGGTTCAGGTCCAGCGCCAGCCGCGCGACGTCGTCGATGTCGTCGTCGCTGAGGTCCGGGGCGATCTTGACCAGCAGCGGGACGTGGCGGCCGGCAGCCTGGTCCGAGGTCTCCCCCACAGCCGTCAGCAGCGGGCGCAGTGTTTCGACATCCTGCAGCAGCCGCAGGCCCGGGGTGTTCGGGGAGCTGACGTTGACCACAAGGTAGTCGGCGGCGGGCGCCAGGCTGCGGGCGCTGATGAGGTAGTCAGCCACCGCGTCCTCGAGTTCCACGACCTTGCTCTTGCCGATGTTGACGCCGATCACCGGGCGGACACCGGGGTGGCGGCGCTGCAGGGCCGCGCGGGCGGACTTCAGCCGGGGCGCCACTGCGGCGGCCCCGTCATTGTTGAAACCCATCCGGTTGATCACGGCCCGGTCCTCCAGGAGGCGGAAGAGCCGCGGAGCGGGGTTCCCGGGCTGGGCCTGGCCGGTGATGGTGCCGACCTCCACATGTCCGAAACCCAGCTCAGTGAGGGCCTCAATGCCGTGGCCCTCCTTGTCGAACCCGGCAGCGAGGCCGAACGGGGAGGGGAACGTCAGGCCGAACGCCTGGGTCTGCAGGGATGCCGCCGGGACGGTGAACTTCTGCAGCACCCGTCCGGCGCCGCAGGAGTGGACCAGCCGGATGGCCTTGAAGCCGATCTTGTGGGCGCGTTCGGCGTCCATCCATGAGAAGGCCAGCCGGAAGAAAGTCGGATATACGCGCATGGCTCTAGTTTTGCGGTTCCGGCGGCC
>DATITT010000012.1:0-2831 GCA_035467435.1 Arthrobacter sp.
CTCGCCGCAGCCTCCGCTCCCGGAACCCCTGCGCGCGGCGGTCCTGGCGGCCAGCCTGCTGCTGCTGGCGGTTCCGACGGCCCTGCTGATTGTTCCCGGCCTGCTGGGCTGATCCCCTCTGCGCGGCCGCCATCCTTCGGCGCCCGCGCAGAGGCCGGGATGCCCCGTCCGAAGGCAGAGCAGCCCGGCACCCGTGGAGCCCGCTAAGGGTGTCAGGCGTCGATGCGTTCGCGGTCCAGGCTCGCCGCCCCGGCGATGATGAAGTCCTTACGCGGCGCAACGTCGGACCCCATCAGCAGGTCGAAGGTCTCTTCGGCCTGCTTGGCGTTGTCGATGCCGACCTTGCGCAAGGTGCGGTGCCGCGGCTCCATGGTGGTCTCGGCCAGCTGCTCCGCGTCCATCTCGCCCAGGCCCGTGTAGCGCTGGATCGGTTCCTTGTACCGCTTGCCTTCCTTGGCGAGCCTCGCCAGCAGGACCTGCAGTTCCGCCTCGGAGTAGGTGTAGATCATCTCGTTGGCCTTCTGGCCGGCGTTGATGACCTCCACCCGGTGCAGCGGAGGGACGGCCGCGAAGACCCGGCCCTGCTCGATCATCGGCCGCATGTAGCGGAAGAACAGCGTAAGCAGGAGCGTGCGGATGTGGGCACCGTCGACGTCAGCGTCGGTCATCAGGATGACCTTGCCGTACCGGGCGGCGCTGATGTCGAAGCTCCGGCCGGAGCCGGCGCCCACCACCTGGATGAGCGCCGCGCATTCGGCGTTGGAGAGCATGTCGCCCACCGAGGCCTTCTGGACGTTCAGGATCTTGCCGCGGATGGGCAGCAGCGCCTGGAAGTCGGAGGAGCGCGCCAGCTTGGCGGTGCCGAGCGCCGAGTCGCCTTCGACGATGAACAGCTCGGAGCGCGCGACATCATCCGTGCGGCAGTCCGCGAGCTTCGTGGGCATGGAGGACGTCTCGAGTGCGTTCTTGCGGCGCTGCGTTTCCTTGTGGACGCGGGCGGAGATGCGCGACTTCATCTCGCTGACGACCTTTTCCAGCAGCAGCGCTGACTGGGCCTTGTCGTTGCGGTGGGACGAGGTCAGCTTCGCGTTGATCTCCTGCTCCACCACCTTCGCGACAATCGCCCGCACGGCCGAGGTGCCCAGGATTTCCTTGGTCTGGCCCTCAAACTGCGGCTCTGCGAGCCTGACGGTGAGGACGGCGGTGAGCCCCGCGAAGATGTCGTCCTTCTCGATCTTGTCGTTGCCGGCCTTCAGCTTCCGGGCATTGCTCTCGACGGCCTTGCGGAACGTCTTGAGGAGCGCCTGTTCGAAGCCGGTCTGGTGGGTTCCGCCCTTGGGCGTGGCAATGATGTTGACGAAAGTACGCACCGTGCTGTCGTAGCCGATGCCCCAGCGGAGGGCGACGTCGACCTCACAGTCCCGCTCGACCTCGGTCAGCTGGCTGTGGCCCTTGTCGTCCAGGACCGGAACGGTCTCCTTGAACTTGCCGGAGCCATGCAACCGCCAGACGTCCGTGATGGCGGGGTCGGCGGCGAGGTACTCGACGAACTCGGAGATGCCGCCGTCGTGGTGGAAGACCTCCTCGTGCGGGCCGGACTCGCCCGGGGTGCCGGGGAGCTTGCGTTCGTCCCGGACGGTGAGCTTCAGGCCGGGGACCAGGAAGGAGGTCTGGCGGGCGCGGGCGGCGAGTTCGTCGTGGGAAAACTTGGCGTCCGGGGTGAAGATCTGCCGGTCCGCCCAGTAGCGGATGCGCGTGCCGGTGACGCCTCGCTTGGCCTTGCCTACAACGTCCAGGACGGACCCGTCGACAAAGGGCGAGAAGACAGAGGCCGGGTCGGGCCTGGTGCCGGTGTCCTTGAAGCGGCCAGGCTCGCCGCGGCGGAAGGACATCTTGTAGGTCTTGCCTCCCCGGTCCACTTCCACGTCCAGGCGGGCGGACAGGGCGTTCACGACGGACGCGCCCACGCCGTGCAGCCCGCCGGAGGCCGTGTAGGAACCGCCGCCGAATTTGCCGCCGGCGTGCAGCTTGGTGAACACAACTTCGACGCCGCTCAGCCCGGTCTTCGGTTCGATGTCCACTGGGACGCCGCGGCCGTCGTCGTGGATCTCCACGGAGTTGTCAGCGTGCAGGATGATTTTGATGTCATGGCCAAAACCGGCGAGGGCCTCGTCGACGGAGTTGTCGATAATCTCCCAGAGGCAGTGCATGAGTCCGCGGGAGTCGGTGGAACCGATGTACATGCCCGGGCGCTTGCGGACGGCTTCGAGGCCTTCCAGCACGGAGAGATGCCGGGCGGTGTAATCAGAACTTGGTGCCACGGGGCGGAAACTCCTTCAGGAAACGGACCGTCGAGATCGGACGGACAAAGCTTTTTGGCGCTCTTCCTAGGGTAGTCGGACTGCCGCCGTCCGGCGTGCTGCCACTCCTCCGGCGGCGCACGCGCCGGAACCCGTTACCGAGACGTGATACGCGTACAGCGAAAGTGGGCCATCCGTGCCATGGTTTCGCTGCGAATACTGGTTATATGGATATACGGATCTACCAAGGAGGCCGAACATGACAACAGCAGTTGCGGACCGCACACTCACCACCGTCGACCGGTGCGATCGTTGCGGAGCACAGGCATATGTCCGGGTTGTTCTCGGCGCCTCCGGGGGTGAGCTTCTTTTCTGCGGCCACCACGCCCGCGCCGTGGAACCGACGCTCAGGCCGCTCAGCTCTGACTGGCACGACGAAACGGGGCGCCTTCACGAGAAGCCGCCGGTCCCGGTCGACTAGAGTCCGGGTCCACCACAGCACTTGAGAAAGAGCTCCTCCGAATGCGGAGG
>DATITT010000013.1:0-15025 GCA_035467435.1 Arthrobacter sp.
GACCACGCCGGCATGGAACTCAGCGCCCACCTCGTCAGCCACCTCGGCGCCAAAGGCTACGAAGTAGTCGACCACGGGCCAACGGTCTACGACGCCCTGGACGACTACCCCTCGTTCTGCATCAACGCCGCGCTCGCGGTGGTGGCGGACCAGCAAGCCGGCACCAACGCCCTCGGCATCGTCCTCGGCGGTTCCGGCAACGGCGAGCAGATTGCCGCCAACAAGGTCAAGGGCGTCCGCGCCGCGCTGGCCTGGAACCTGTCCACAGCGAAGCTGGCACGCGAGCACAACGACGCCAACGTGGTCGCCGTCGGCGGCCGCCAGCACAGCGTCGACGAGGCCACGGAAATCATCGCGGCCTTCCTGGCCGAACCCTTCAGCAACGACGAGCGCCACGTCCGCCGGATCGGCAAGATTGCCACGTACGAGCGCACCGGCGAGGTCATCGCCTAGTGCCGGAAGGGCATTCCGTCCACCGGCTCGCCCGCCAGTTCGGGGACGTCTTCACGGGGGAGCGGCTCGCCGTGTCCAGCCCGCAGGGGCGCTTCGTTCACGGCGCGGCGCTGCTGGAGGGCCATACCCTCACCGGCTCCGCGGCGCATGGGAAACACCTCTTCCTGGAGTTCGAGCACGGACTGCTGCTGCACGTCCACCTGGGCCTCTACGGCGCCTGGGACTTCGGCGGCGACGCCGGCTTCCGGGGCGCGTCCAGCATCGGCGCGCCCCGCAAAGTGGGGGAGCGGGAGGTGTACGACGACGGCGCAGCGGCCGGTCCGGCCGGGTACGAGGGCCCGCCCGCCCCGGTCGGTGCCGTCC
This sequence comes from Arthrobacter sp., assembly GCA_035467435.1. Lineage (GTDB taxonomy): Bacteria > Actinomycetota > Actinomycetes > Actinomycetales > Micrococcaceae > Arthrobacter. The sequence goes on from DATITT010000013.1 coordinate 817, forward strand.
GCGTCCGGCTCGCCAGCGCCCACGGCTGGGCCGACCTTCGCGGCGCGACCACCTGCGAGACAATCACGGAAGCCGAGGCGGCAGCCGTCCTGGCCCGGCTCGGCCCCGACCCGCTCCGGAACCTTCCGGGCGACCGGGACTCCTTCGCCGCCGGGGTCCTGGCCAGACGCACGCCGCTCGCGGCCCTGCTGATGGACCAGAAGGTCATCGCCGGCGTCGGCAACGTGTACCGCGCCGAGCTGCTCTTCCGCCAGGGCCTGGACCCCTGGCTGCCGGGAAAGGAGCTGTCCGCGGAGGCGGCCGGACGGCTCTGGGACGACACCGTCGCGATGATGTCCGACGGCGTCCGCGACGGCCGGATCATCACCACACCTCCGCGCTACTGGAGCGGGCCCGCCGCCGGAGCCCCGCCGGGCGGCAACTCCCAAGGCCTTCCCGTCGCGGAAGAGTCCCACTTCGTCTACCGGAGGCAGGGTCTCGACTGCCGGAACTGCGGAGCGCCGGTTGCCCTGACCGACCTGGGAGCCCGCAAGCTCTACTGGTGCCCGTCCTGCCAGGCTCCGTGAGCCTGCCTACGGGCCCAACCGCGTCGATTGCTCCGCAACAGCCCTTTTGACCCGCCAGAAGGGCAGTTATGGAGCAGCCGACAGCGTAGACACGAAAAAAGCCCCTCCGCAGAGGGGCTTTTCTCGTCATATTTCGGAGGGGACGACGGGAATCGAACCCGCGTAATCAGTTTGGAAGACTGAGGCTTTACCATTAAGCTACGTCCCCGGGGATACGCAGGAACTTTCTGCGGAACTTCCGGTCGGCTGTTGAAGCCGGATACAACTAAACCTAATTCAGGGCCCCGGTGTCAAATGTGCAAATGGGCGCATGATCACCGTAGACTGTTCTGTGCACTTACGGGGTGTAGCTCAGCTTGGCTAGAGCACCTGCTTTGGGAGCAGGAAGTCGCAGGTTCAAATCCTGTCACCCCGACTCTGCGGATACCGCCAGACCCTTGGCGGTGCAGAACCCCACCCCCTAAAACCAGGAGTACTTAGACTGTGAAGAGCGCTGTCGAGAACCTCACCCCCACGCGGGTCAAGCTCAATGTTGAGGTCCCCTTTGAGGAATTGAAACCCAGCATCGCAGAGGCATACAAGACTGTTGCTTCGCAGATCCAGGTCCCGGGCTTCCGCAAGGGCAAGGTCCCCTCCAAGCTCATTGACCAGCGCGTTGGCCGTGGCTATGTGCTGGAGACTGCCATCAACGAAGGCCTCAATGGCTGGTACCAGGCAGCCGTTCAGGAAACCGGCATCCGCCCGCTGAGCCGTCCCGAGGTCGAAATCACCGAGGTCCCGGACCCGTCCGCCACCGACGGTGAACTGAAGTTCCACGCCGAGGTTGACGTCCGCCCCGAGATCGAGCTGCCCGACTACGCCGGCATCAAGGTTGAGGTTGCCGCGGCTGAGTCCACCGACGCAGACGTCGACAAGGCCCTGGACGAACTCCTCGGCCGCTTTGGCACGCTGAAGTCCGTGGACCGTCCGGCCGCCGACAAGGACTTCCTGACGATCGACATCACCGCCACCATCGACGGCGCCGAGGTTGATTCCGCCACCGGCCTGTCCTACCAGGTCGGCGCCGGCACCATGCTCGAAGGCCTCGACGAAGCCGTCACCGGCCTCAGCGCCGACGAGGACGCCATCTTCGCCACCACCCTCGTGGGCGGCGAGCACGCCGGCGAGTCCGCACAGGTCAAGGTTGTCGTCAAGTCCGTCAAGGAGCGCGAGCTTCCCGAGGCTGACGATGACTTCGCCCAGCTGGCCTCCGAATTCGACACCCTGGCCGAACTGCGCGAGGACCTCGCCAAGCAGGCTGCGGAGTCCAAGGTCGTTGAGCAGGGCGTTGAAGCCCGTGACAAGGTCCTCGACAAGCTCGTTGAGCTCGTCGAGGTGCCCGTCCCGGGATCCGTCGTCGAAGAGCAGCTCGAGCAGCACTTCACCGCCGAGAACGCCCACGGTGAAGGTGAGCACGACACCGAGGAGCACCGCGCCGAGGTCAAGGCCAACACGGAGCGCGCCTTCCAGAACGAGATCATCCTTGACGCCATCGCCGACAAGGAAGAAGTCAATGTCAGCCAGAACGAGCTGATCGACTACATCGTCACCACCGCCGGCCAGTACGGCATGGACCCGAACCAGTTCGCCCAGATCATCGATCAGAGCGGCCAGGTCCCCATGATGGTTTCCGAGGTCCGCCGCCGCAAGGCACTGGCCGTCGTCCTGGGCCAGGCCGAGGTCACCGACGCCGAGGGCAACAAGGTTGACCTCAGCGACTTCGTCCGCCCCGGCGGCGAAGAGGCGCCGATCGAGGCAGCAGCCGAGACAGCAGTCGAGGCTGAGGCCGGTGTCGAGGACGCCGCTTCCGAGGAAGCAGCACCCGAGACCGCGACGAACGACGACCCGGCAGCAGTGAAGTCCTAACACTTCCTGTTCCCGCAGTTCCTGCCCGCACCCCCGGATCATTGATCCGGGGGTGCGGCTTTTAAGCCGTTGATGAACCCTCCCGGGCAATCGTGCGCCGTCAGCGAACAGCCCCGCGCCTGAGCACAATGCAGCCGGGAAAACCGTTAGTGTCCATGTAGGAAAGTTCAGTGATGTCGTCCAGTGGCGTCACCGTCGCCAGCGAGAGGTAAGTACATATGTCACAGCAAGCAGGGGCACCCCGGATGGCTACTGTCGATCCGGCAGCCCAGGATAACTACATTTACAACCGCCTGCTGAAAGAGCGCATCATCTGGCTCGGCTCCGAGGTCCGCGACGAGAACGCCAACGCGATTTGCTCGCAGCTGCTGCTGCTCTCGGCCGAGAACCCCGAGAAGGATATCTACCTCTACATCAACTCACCGGGCGGCTCCGTTACCGCCGGCATGGCCATCTACGACACGATGCAGTTCATCCCGAACGACGTCGTTACCGTCGCCACCGGCCTCGCCGCCTCGATGGGACAGTTCCTGCTCTCCTCCGGCACCAAGGGCAAGCGCTACGCCACGCCCAACGCCCGCATCCTGATGCACCAGCCTTCCGGCGGCATCGGCGGCACGGCCTCGGACATCAAGATCCAGGCCGAGCTCATCCTGCACATGAAGAAGGTCATGGCCGAACTGACGGCGGACCAGACCGGGCAGACGGTCGAGACCATCCTCAAGGACAACGACCGCGACAAATGGTTCACGGCCAAGGACGCCCTCGATTATGGCTTCTTCGACAAGATCGCGGCGCACGCGGGATCCGTGGCCGGCGGCGGCGGAACCAACGCCGACTCCACCGCCTCAGTCACCGACTCAACCGACGATGCCACCGAGAACTGACCGGCAGGTAGACAGCAATGAATTCAGGAGCAATGAACATGAACTACAACTTCGGTTCGACTGCCGGTAACCTGCCGAGCAGCCGCTACGTGCTGCCGCAGTTCGAAGAGCGCACCCCCTACGGCTTCAAGCGCCAGGACCCGTACACCAAGCTGTTCGAGGACCGAATCATCTTCCTGGGTGTCCAGGTCGACGACGCCTCGGCCGACGACGTGATGGCGCAGCTGCTCGTGCTCGAGTCCACGGACCCGGACCGCGACATCACGCTCTACATCAACTCCCCGGGCGGCTCCTTCACCGCGATGACGGCGATCTACGACACCATGACGTACATCCGCCCGGAGATCCAGACCGTCTGCCTCGGCCAGGCCGCCAGTGCCGCCGCCGTGCTCCTCGCAGCCGGCACGCCGGGCAAGCGCCTGGCGCTGCCGAACGCCCGCGTCCTGATCCACCAGCCCTCGCTCTCCGGCGGGCAGGGCGGCCAGGCTTCCGACCTGGAGATCCAGGCCGCTGAGGTCATGCGCATGCGGGCCTGGCTCGAGGACACGCTGGCCAAGCACTCCGGCCGGACGCCGGAGCAGGTCAACAACGACATCGAGCGCGACAAGATCCTCACCGCGGCCGAGGCCATGCAGTACGGCCTGATTGACCAGGTGCTGGATTCGCGCAAGATGAAGCCCCAGGCGATCACCAAGTAGCAAGCCATCACGGCACAAGCAGTACCCGACGCCGGTGCGGCCCACTTTAAGTGGCCGCACCGGCGTCGGCCTTCCACCTAACAGGCCCAAAGTGACCTAGAGTGGAACATGTCACGGCCGGCGTCTCCCAAGGCCCGTCCGTGATTCCAGTAACGGGTGCAGCGCTGCGCAGGAGAAGAACACGGCCGGCAGCAAGATTCTAAAGGGGTTCACATATGGCTCGGATTGGCGAGAGCACGGATCTGCTGAAGTGTTCTTTCTGCGGAAAGAGCCAGAAGCAGGTTCGGAAGCTCATTGCCGGGCCCGGCGTCTACATCTGCGACGAGTGCATTGAACTCTGCAACGAGATCATTGAAGAAGAACTCGCCGAAGTAGCCGATCTGGGCAGTTTCGAACTGCCCAAGCCCCGCGAGATCTTTGACTTCCTGCAGGAATACGTGATCGGCCAGGAGCCCGCAAAACGCTCGCTCGCCGTCGCGGTCTACAACCACTACAAGCGGATCCAGGCCGGGCACGCGCCCAAGAGCGGCAGCCTCGCCGAAGGTGTCCATCACGACGACGTCGAGATCGCCAAGTCCAACATCCTGCTGATCGGTCCCACCGGCTGCGGCAAGACCTACCTCGCGCAGACCCTGGCCCGCCGCCTGAACGTCCCCTTCGCCGTCGCCGACGCGACCGCGCTGACCGAAGCCGGCTACGTCGGCGAGGACGTCGAGAACATCCTGCTGAAACTCATCCAGGCCGCCGACTATGACGTCAAGAAGGCCGAACAGGGCATCATCTACATCGACGAGATCGACAAAATCTCGCGCAAGAGCGAGAACCCCTCCATCACCCGGGACGTCTCGGGGGAGGGTGTGCAACAGGCCCTGCTCAAGATCCTCGAAGGCACCGTGGCCTCGGTTCCCCCGCAGGGCGGCCGCAAGCACCCGCACCAGGAATTCATCCAGATCGACACCACCAACGTGCTCTTCATCGTCGCTGGCGCCTTCGCCGGCCTTGAGGAGATCATCGGTTCACGGTCCGGGCGCAAGGGCATCGGTTTCGGTGCCCCGCTCAATGAGGTCAAGAACAACACCGACTCCTACGGCGAGGTCATGCCCGAGGACCTGCTGAAGTTCGGGCTCATCCCGGAATTCATCGGCCGCCTCCCGGTCATCACCACGGTCTCCAACCTGGACCGGGCAGCACTCATCCAGATCCTGTCCACGCCGAAGAACGCGCTCGTGAAGCAGTACCAGAAGATGTTCCAGCTCGACGGCGTCGAGCTGGTCTTCGACGAGGAGGCGCTGAACACGATCGCGGACCAGGCGCTGGAACGCGGCACCGGCGCCCGCGGGCTCCGCGCCATCATGGAGGAAGTCCTGCTCCCGGTGATGTTCGACCTGCCCAGCCGCGACGACATCGCCACGGTCGTCATCACCGAAGACGTGGTCTCCAAAAAGGCCGCGCCCACGCTGATCGCGCACGACGTCAAGCGCCGCAAGTCCGCCTGATCCGGAATAAACACGCCGCGCCGGTCGCTGTCGCCAGTGACGCGCCCGGTCTTTGGGCTGGCGTCGTGCGTCTCTTCCCTGCAGACTTCCCAAGGAGAACACCTGTGCCTGAAACCAACAAAGCTGACTTCTGGTTTGACCCGATGTGCCCGTTTGCCTGGGTCACCTCCCGGTGGATCAGCGAGGTGGAAGCGGTCCGCGACATCAGCACCGAATGGCACGTCATGAGCCTGGCCATGCTCAACGAGGGCCGCGAGGAGCTCCCGGAGGAGTACAAGACTTTCCTCACCCGGGCCTGGGCTCCGGTGCGGGTCATCACGGCCGCCGCCGAACAGCACGGCACCGGGCACGTCAAGGCCCTCTACGACGCCATGGGCACCAAGATCCACAACGAGGGCAACAAGGACATCGCCGAGGTCATCTCGAAGTCCCTCGCCGAGGTCGGCCTGCCCGCGGAACTGGCAGCAGCAGGCCAGAACGATGCCAATGACGCCGCGCTGCGGACGAGCCACGAGGCCGGAATCTCGCTGGTGGGCCAGGACGTCGGCACACCCGTCGTTGCCTTCAACGGAACCGCCTTCTTCGGCCCCGTGCTCACCCGCATCCCGCGGGGCGAGGAAGCCGGGCGCCTGTGGGACGCCTCGGTGGCCCTGGCCTCGTTCCCGTACTTCTTCGAAATCAAGCGCAGCCGCACCGAAGACCCTGTCTTCAACTAGGGCCCCGACGGGCAAAGGATGGCGCCCGCAGGACAACAAAGAGCCCCGGCAGAACTACTCCGATGTAGTTCTTCCGGGGCTCTTGCGCATCCGCAGGGCCGGGATCACAATAGAACTTACCCACTTCGAAAGAAGCGGGACGCAGGAACCAAAGATTCAGTGACACTCATCCGACGCAGCCTTCGGCAAAGTCAGATGATGGCTACCAGTGACGAGGTAGGAAGACCTGGAAATCCAAGGATTCTGCCAGATTGTCTAAGACGTCACGTGACAATCGAAAAGTCGAAGCCCCACCAACGGCAAAACGCTGATGGGGCTTCCCCTTTGCCCAAAAGCCGGACCGATCAGGCGCCGGCAGCGGCTCCTAAACCTCCGCCGGCTAAACCTCCGCCGGCGCCAGGACCACGTCGCTCACGGTCAGTTCGCCGTTGCCGCCCACCAGGGTCAGCTCCCGCGCGTTGGCCGCGGCCTTGAGGTCGGCCAGGCCGGCCTTCAGCTGCGTGGTGAGGGACTCCGGAGCGGTGATGGTCGCGGACAGCACCTCGGTGCGCTGTTTGACCTTGGCCTCCGACTTGGCCTTGCGGATGCCGCTGAGCGCGGTCCCGACGGTGGCCAGCAGGTTGGTGTCCCCGTCGATCTCGACGGCGGACGGCCACTGGGCACGGTGCACCGAACCGGTGCGCCACCAGCTCCAAACCTCCTCCGTGGCGAAGGGCAGGAACGGGGCGAAGAGGCGCAGCAGCGTGTCCAGGCTCGTCGCCAGCGCCGCGAGGACGGAAGCCTGCTCGGCCCCGCCGGCGGCACCGTAGGCGCGGTCCTTGATGAGTTCCACGTAGTCATCGGTGAAGTGCCAGAAGAAGCTCTCCGTGATCTGCAGGGCCCGGGCGTAGTCGTAGTTCTCGAACGCCTTCGTGGCCTGCTGGACCACATCGGAGAGCTGCGCGAGCACGGCCCGGTCCAGGGGGTTGCCCAGCACTGACAGGTCCCCGGACACCACCGAGTTCTCCGTGGCGCCCAGGTTCAGGACGAACTTGGAAGCGTTGAGCAGCTTGATCGCCAGCCGGCGGCCGATCTTCATCTGCGCGATCTCGTAGGCCGTGTCCGCGCCCAGCTTCGCCGAGGCCGCCCAGTAGCGGACGGCGTCCGAGCCGTACTCCTCCAGAACATCGGTCGGAACGATCACGTTGCCCTTGGACTTGGACATCTTCTTGCGGTCCGGGTCCAGGATCCAGCCGGAGATGGCGGCGTGCTTCCACGGCGCGGAGTCCTGCAGGGCGTCGGCGCGCACCGCGGAGGAGAACAGCCAGGTCCGGATGATGTCGTGGCCCTGCGGGCGCACGTCGAAAGGGTAGACCTTGGCGAAGAGCGCCTCGTCGGTGCTCCAGCCGCCCACGATCTGCGGGGTCAGCGAGGATGTGGCCCAGGTGTCGAGCACATCGGCGTCGCCGGTGAAGCCGCCCGGCACATCGCGCTGGGCTTCCTGGTAACCGGGGGCCGCGTCCGCGGCGGGGTCCACCGGCAGCTGCGCGTCGGACGGGACGAGGGGAGCCGCGAAGTCCGGGTTGCCGTCGGCGTCCAGCGGGTACCAGACGGGCACCGGCACACCGAAGAACCGCTGGCGGGAAACGAGCCAGTCGCCGTTCAGCCCGGAGATCCAGTTCTCGTAGCGTGAGCGCATGAAGGCCGGGTGGAAATCGATCTCGTGGCCGCGGGCAATGAGCCGCTCACGGCGTTCCGCGTCCCGTCCGCCGTTGCGGATGTACCACTGGCGCGAGGTTACGACCTCGAGGGGCTTGTCGCCCTTTTCGAAGAAGTTCACCGGGTGCATGATCTTCTTCGGCTCGCCGTCGAGGAGCCCGGCAGCAGCCAGGAGTTCCACCACGCCTTCCTTGGCGCTGAAGACCGTCTTGCCGGCGATCGCCTCGAAGCTGGCGCGGCCTTCGGCGGTGGTGATCCACTCCGGGGTCTCGCCGAGGATGCGGCCGTCGCGGCCCACGATCGCGCGGGTGGGCAGCTGGAGTTCGCGCCACCAGGTGACGTCGGTGAGGTCGCCGAAGGTGCAGACCATGGCGATGCCGGAGCCCTTGTCCGCCTTGGCGAGCGGGTGGGCCTTGACCTCCACCTCCACACCGAACAGGGGGGAGGTGACCTTCTTGCCGAACAGCGGCTGGTACCGTTCGTCGTCAGGATTCGCCACCAGGGCGGCGCAGGCGGCCAGCAGTTCCGGGCGGGTGGTCTCGATGTAGATCTTCTCGCCGTCTTCGGTGAAGAAGGGGTAGCGGTAGTACGCGCCGGCGACCTCGCGGTCCTCGAGTTCGGCCTGGGCCACCGCGGTGCGGAAGGTGACATCCCAGAGGGTGGGTGCCTCGGCCATGTAGGCGTCGCCGGCGGCGAGGTTCGCCAGGAAGGCGCGCTGGGAGATAGCGCGGGACTTGTCATCGATGGTGCGGTAGGTCAGGTCCCAGTCCACGGACAGGCCGAGCGTCTGGAACAGGTTCTCGAAGACTTTCTCGTCCTCGACGGCGAGTTCCTCGCACAGTTCGATGAAGTTCCGGCGCGAGACGACGTCGAAGTCGCGCTGGTTCTTGGCGGGCTCGGCCGGGGGCCGGTAGCCGGCGTCGTAGGCGGTGGTCGGATCGCAGCGCACACCGTAGTAGTTCTGCACACGGCGCTCCGTGGGCAGGCCGTTGTCGTCCCAGCCCATGGGGTAGAAGACGTTCTTGCCGGTCATGCGCTGGTAGCGTGCCAGGACGTCGGTCTGGGTGTAGGAGAACATGTGACCGACGTGCAGTGAACCCGACGCCGTGGGCGGGGGAGTGTCGATCGAATACACCTGCTCCCGCGTGGTGTCCTGATTGAACTTGTAGGTCCCTTCGTCAAGCCAGCGCCGGGTGAGGGCGTCTTCCAGCCCCTCCAGGGCGGGCTTGTCCGGAACGTTGATGGGGGCGGTGGTGGGCGTGTCTGTACCCTGCGTGTCTTCAGCCATGCGGCAATTCTTTCATGGCCGGCGGACCCCGCGGCGCAGGGACGGCGGGGAGGCAGCGAACCGCACCCGCGCGCCCATCAAAGCGCCCATGCACAAGTCCGTCAAAACCACCCATGGAGGAAACCTCCAGAGCAGGACGCCGGCATATGTAGGGAATACACCGTGTGATTGCCATCACGTCCATTGGGCGCTCTAGTAGAGGGATGCCTATCTCCCTATCACTGCCGGCTCGCGCCGCTTCCGACGAAATTGGCTGGCTGGCCGCCGTCGAAAGCGCCGCCGATACGGTCTTCCAGCCCGTCACCGAAATCTTTTCAAGCATTGTCTTCTTTCCCCTCACCATCGGCGAGGTGAGCTTTCCTGCCGTCGTGGCATGGCTCATCGCCGCCGGCGTGATCTTCACGGTCTACTTCGGCTTCATCCAGTTCCGCGGACTCAAGACCTCCCACGAGGTCATCCGCGGACACTACTCGTCCAGATCCGATCCCGGCGAGGTGCCGCACTTCCAGGCGTTGACCTCAGCGCTGTCCGGCACGGTCGGGCTGGGCAACATCGCCGGCGTCGGCGCCGCCATGGCCCTCGGTGGCCCCGGCGCCACGTTCTGGATGATCCTGGCGGGCCTGCTCGGCATGGCCACGAAGTTCGCCGAGTGCACCCTCGGGGTCAAGTACCGGGAAGTCCACGCGGACGGGACAGTGACCGGCGGTCCGTTCAAGTACCTGCCCGTCGCGTTCAAGAAGTTCGGGCGGATCCCGGCGAAGACGCTCACCGGCATCTTCGCGGTCTCCATCCTGATCTTCGGTATTGCCGGCGGCAACATGTTCCAGGCGAACCAGACGTTCGCCCAGGTGCAAAATGTCACGGGAGGCGAGGACGGTCCGCTCGGCAGCGCCGGAGCCGCGGTAATCTTCGGGGTCATCCTGGCCGCGCTCGTGGCCGCTGTGATCCTTGGCGGCATCAAGTCGATCGGTGCCACCACCAGCAGGCTCGTCCCGGCCATGGGAATCGTCTACGTGGCGGCCTGCCTGTTCGTTATCCTCGCCAACCTGGACCACGTGCCCGCGGCCCTGGGATCGATCGTGGCCGGGGCTTTCAACGCGGAAGGCCTGACGGGCGGCGTCGTTGGGGTCATGATCGTGGGCTTCCAGCGTGCGGCGTTCTCCAACGAAGCGGGCCTGGGTTCCGCCGCCATTGCGCACGCAGCCGTTAAGACCCACCGGCCGGTGAGCGAGGGTTTCGTGGCCATGTTCGAGCCCCTCATCGACACGGTGGTCATCTGCACCATGACAGCGCTCGCGATCATCATCGCCGGTGCGCCGAGCCTGCAGGCCGGCATCGACAGGGTGCAGGCCGGCGACGGCGCCCCCGACGGCGTCATCCTGACCTCTGATGCCTTCGCCACGGTGCTCCCGTGGTTCCCGGCGGTGCTGGCCGTGGCCGTCTCGCTGTTCGCCTTCTCCACCCTGATCACGTGGTCGTACTACGGGCTGAAGGCCTGGGGGTATCTCTTCGGCCGAAGCAAGGCCTCCGAGGTCACCTACAAGAGCATTTTCCTGTTCTTCACCGTTGTCGGAACCGTCCTGACCTTCACCCAGGTGTTGAGCTTCGCCGATGCTGCACTGTTCGTCTGCGCCTTCGTGAACCTGCTCGGGGTCTACCTGCTGCTGCCGGTCATCAAACGGGAAATGCACGAGTACCTGGCCGACCGGAAGAGCGGCAAGCTCAAGATCCTGGGCCTCGAGGACGAGGATCTGGAACCGAGCACCGTGCCCTGATCCACTAGGGTGGTGCCATGAATGAGCGAATGCAGCACAAGGCAGCAGTAGTTACGGGCGCCAGCACCGGAATCGGCGAGGCGACGGTGCGTGCGCTCCGGACCGAGGGGTGGACCGTGTACGCCGTCGCCCGCCGCGCGGACCGGCTGGAGGCGCTCGCCGCGGACACCGGCGCCGTCGCGCTTCCGGCCGACGTGACCGACGACGCCGACGTTGCCCGGCTCCTGGACGAGGTGACCCGTGCCGGCGGCATCGACACGCTGATCAACATCGCCGGCGGCGCCCGCGGCGCGGACAAGGTGGCCGAGGCCAAGACCGAGGACTGGGAATGGATGTTCGAGGTCAACGTCCTGGGCACCATGAAGCTCACCCGGGCGTTCCTGCCGATGCTGCGCGCCTGCGGTGAGGGCACCGTCCTGAACCTGACGTCGACGGCGGGATTGTCCGCCTATGAGGGCGGCGGCGGCTACAACGCGGCAAAGTTCGCCCAGCACGCGATGACCGGCGCCCTGCGCCTTGAAGAGGCAGAGCACAATCTCCGCGTGATCGAGGTTGCTCCGGGCCTGGTCCAGACGGAGGAGTTCGCGCTGAACCGTCTGGGCGACCAGTCTGCCGCCGCCAAGGTGTACCAGGGCGTCGAGAAGCCCCTCACCGCCGCGGATGTCGCCGACGTCGTCCGGTACGCCGTCGTCGCACCGCACCACGTCAACCTGGACCAGATCGTGATCCGCCCGGTGGCTCAGGCCGCCAACTACAAGCTGATCCGCAAGGGCTGACGGCCAAGGAATCAGTGCAGGCAGTACGGGCCCGTTCCAGTTGTTAGACTTCTCGTAGCAGCTTTGACCCGGCCATCACCGGTGAGCTTCCGGAAGAACGCCCCGGCGCCACGACTTTTCGCCAATTCAGTGCGCCAGGGCCGGTAGAACCGGACGGGTAAGCCCGTCACAGCAGTAATGAGCGGCCGACGCCGGTGCTCTGTCCCGTCACAGGGGCCCGGCGACGGCAAGTGAGGTGGTACCGCGGTGCCGGTGTTGTCGAAAGACAGCGCAGGGGCCGTCCTCGCATCCTGAATGAACCCCTTTGTTCACTAGCTCAACCCAGGATGTCGAGATGACTTATTACCCGAAGGCCTCCGCCGCACCCTCCGGCGCAGGCTCCACCACCTCTGGTTCCAGCACCTCCGGTGTGTCGGCCTCCGTGAAGTTCCCGGAGATCGAAGAACGCATCCTCCAGTACTGGGACGAGGACGGCACCTTTCAGGCCAGCATCGACCAGCGCCCCTCTGATCTTCCTGGGGGAAAGCGCGGCAGCAACGAATTCGTCTTCTACGACGGTCCCCCCTTCGCCAACGGCCTGCCGCACTACGGCCACCTGCTGACCGGCTACGCCAAGGACCTCGTGGGCCGCTACCAGACCCAGCGCGGACGCCGCGTCGAGCGCCGCTTCGGCTGGGACACCCACGGGTTGCCCGCCGAGCTGGAAGCCATGAAGCAGCTGGGCATGACGGACAAGACCCAGATCGAGGCCATGGGCATCGACAAGTTCAATGACGCCTGCCGTGCCTCCGTGATGAAGTACGCCGACGAGTGGAAGAGCTACGTCACCCGCCAGGCGCGCTGGGTCGACTTCGAGAACGACTACAAGACGCTCAACGTCGAATACATGGAATCCGTGCTCTGGGCCTTCAAACAGCTGCACGAAAAGGGCCTCACCTACAACGGCTACCGCGTGCTGCCGTACTGCTGGAAGGACGAGACGCCGCTGTCCAACCATGAACTGCGCATGGATGACGACGTCTACAAGAACCGCCAGGACCAGACCGTCACCGTCACCTTCCCGATCACGGCAGGGGACACCGAGCTGTCCCGGCAGCTCGCCGGCGTGCAGGCGCTCGCCTGGACCACCACCCCCTGGACGCTGCCCACCAACCTGGCGCTCGCCGTCGGGCCCGCCATCACCTACGTCGTCCTGCCGGCCGGCCCGCACGGCATCAAGGCGGCCGCCGCCGAGGCACCCGTCACCGGCAGCTTCCTGCTCGCCGCGGACCTCCTGGGCGCCTACGCCAAGGACCTCGGCTACGGCGACGGTGCCGAGGGCGCAGCGGCTGCCGAGGCCGCCGTGACCTCCCGACACACCGGCGCCGAGCTCAACGGCCTGAGCTACGAGCCGCTCTGGGACTACTTCCACGACGTCGAAAAGTACGGTACCGAGAACGCCTGGCGTTTCCTCGTGGCCGACTACGTCACCACCACCGACGGCACCGGCATCGTCCACCAGGCCCCCGCCTACGGTGAGGACGACCAGAAGGTCTGTGAAGAAGCGGGCATCCCCGTCGTGCTCTCCGTGGACGAAGGCGCCAGGTTCCTGCCGCTGTTCGGCCACGGCGACCTCGCCGCCATCGCCGGGCTGCAGGTTTTCGAGGCCAACAAGCCGATCACCCAGGTGCTCCGCGCCCAGGGCCGCCTCGTCCGCCAGGCCAGTTACGAGCACAGCTACCCGCACTGCTGGCGCTGCCGCAACCCGCTGATCTACCGCGCCGTGTCCTCCTGGTATGTCGAGGTCACGAAGTTCAAGGACCGCATGTCCGAGCTCAACCAGGACATCAACTGGATCCCGGGCAACGTCAAGGACGGCCAGTTCGGCAAGTGGCTCGCCAACGCCCGCGACTGGTCAATCAGCCGGAACCGCTACTGGGGCAGCCCCATTCCGGTCTGGCAGTCCAGCGACCCGGACTACCCGCGCACCGACGTCTACGGCTCGCTCGCCGAGATCGAGGCCGACTTCGGCCGCCTGCCGCTGAACAAGGCCGGCGAAGTGGACCTGCACCGGCCGTTCATCGACGAACTGACCCGCCCGAACCCGGACGACCCCCGCACCCCGGCGGAAGGCCAGTCCGTCATGCGCCGCGTCGAGGACGTCCTGGACGTCTGGTTCGACTCCGGCTCCATGCCGTACGGCCAGGTCCACTACCCGTTCGAGAACGAGGAATGGTTCGACACCCACAACCCGGCGGACTTCATCGTCGAGTACATCGGCCAAACCCGCGGCTGGTTCTACATGCTGCACATCCTGTCCACCGCGCTGTTCGACCGGCCGGCCTTCCGCAACGTCATCAGCCACGGCATCGTCCTGGGCTCGGACGGGCAGAAGATGTCCAAGAGCCTGCGCAACTACCCGGAC
>DATITT010000014.1:0-3175 GCA_035467435.1 Arthrobacter sp.
CACTCTCGGCCTCATCCCTGCCCGAAGTCGCGTCCTCGGCCAGGACGGTGGCGCTGACCGAGATCGGCGGCGAGCACCAGCTGATCGTGGCCTCCCCGAACGAGATCCCGCAGGAACTGGGCGCCGTGGACGTGGTGTTCCCGCTGCTGCACGGTCCGTTCGGCGAGGACGGCACCGTCCAGGGCTTCCTGGAACTCTCCGACACCCGATACGTCGGCGCCGGTGTGCTGGCGTCGGCCGTGGGCATGGACAAGCACTTCATGAAGGTGGTGTTTGAATCCGCCGGGCTCCGCGTGGGCCCCTACATCGCCGTGACCGACCGGCAGTGGCGCAACGACCCCGAGACCGTCCGCAAGCGCGTGGACCAGCTCGGCTTCCCGGTCTTCGTCAAGCCCGCACGGGCGGGTTCGTCGATGGGCATTTCCAAGGTGGACTCGCTCGAAGGCCTGGACGCCGCGATCGAGGCCGCCCGGATACATGATCCGAAACTCGTCATCGAGGCGGGCATCGCCGGCCGCGAGATCGAATGCGCCGTCCTGGAAGGCCGGGGGACCGACGCTCCCCGGACGTCCATGCCCGGAGAAATTTCCGTGGCCGGCGGCGGGCATGAGTTCTACGACTTCAACGCCAAGTACGTGGATGACGCCGCGGCCCTCAGCTGCCCCGCCGACCTCCCGGACGAAGCCATCACCCGGGTCCGCGAGCTGGCCGCCGTCGCCTTCGACGCCGTCGGAGCCGAGGGCCTGAGCCGGGTCGATTTCTTCTACACCCCTGAGGGTGAGCTCATCATCAACGAGATCAACACCATGCCCGGGTTCACGCCGAAAAGCATGTACCCGCAGATGTGGAAGGCCTCCGGCCTCGGCTACGCGGAGCTGATCGATGAACTGATTCACCTGGCGCTGCACCGCAAGACCGGCCTGCGCTAGGGCCCTACTGGCTCGGCGGCAGGTTCTGCAGGTCCGCCTGGCCCACGCAGTTCCGCGCCGCGGGCACCTTCGCGGCAGCAGTGGCGAGGTCTGCGAGCACGGTGGCGGAACTGATCTTGTCCGGGTCCATCAGGATCTCAGTGGCGGGCTCGCGCCCGTACGTGGTCAGTGTCCACACCGGGTCGCCCTCCTTGATGACCCAGTCAACGCCATTCACGCTGACGCAGCTGTCCGTCGTCGGCCCCGGCACGTTGACCCCGCAACGCAGGATGACCAGAGACGGGTCGCCCCAGGCGGCCGTGGCCTGGCTGTTGGTCTTGCGCAGTTTGGCCTCGCCGATCGCATCCGGCAGCGCCACCATCATCGGGGCGCAGGCGGCGTTGGCCGCGTCCCCGGCGGGAGCGACGTCGACCACCGGTGAGCAGGCGCTGAGCAGGATCCCTGCGGCTGCCGCCGTGGCAACTACATTGAACGGGCGTACGGAAGCCGGGAAACGATGCATTATTTAAGCCTATCCCTGCCAGCGCTGCTCGCCCGCCACCCTGTCAAAGGTTCCGGCGGCCCCCGGGCCGTACCGTCAAGTAGAATAGGCGGACCGTGCACTCTGGGCTGCCGACAATGATGTCAGTTACGGCCAGAACAGCGCATTCTAAATCAATCTCGCACTTGGGGGAGGGCCTGTCGATGACGTCTTGCAGCCGGAAAACAGTGACAGCACGCGCTGGATTGGGTGCATTGCTGCTCTCACTGTGCGTCAGCACAGCGGCCCCCGCAGCATACGCTGACGATTTATTGCTTCCGGACCCTTTTATGGTCACGGTGACTCCTGAGCCCGGGCCCCCGGCTCCCGTAGATCCGCCACCGGGCGACCCGATACCGACTGATCCCGCACCGGTTCAGCCGACGCCCGATCAGCCGTCCGCGCCTGCCCCGCCGCCGGCGGAGACGACGCCCCCTGTGATCACGCCCGTGCCCGTTTCAGAGCAGCCAGCCGGTCCTGTCCAGCCACCGGTTTCAGTGACACCACGTGCTGAGGTTGTGGCGCCGCCCTTGCCCAGGCAGCCCATCCAGTCCCCTCCGGCGGAACCGGGCAATGAAGACCAGGCTCCAGTCGGCGCCGAATCCACTTCGTCCCCGTCGGCGTCCCCGTCCCCGACGCCGTCCCCGTCACCGTCGCCGGAGACCGCGGCCTCCACAGCACCCGCTGCGGTTGTGCCCGCTGCAGATCCTCCTGTTACAGTCACCGCGGAAATCCAGGCTGCAGCGTCCACCGTGACGGGCAGCCCTCTGTCAGTGCAGGTCATGACCGTCTTGATACTGCTGGGCCTCGGCCTTGCCTACTTCAAGTTTCTTGGTGGCAAGAGCCGCGGTTTCGCCGCCAAGGCAGGGAAGTAACTGATCTTGGTTCACAAAGGATCCACCACCACCTGATGTTTCAGCTTCTGAAGAACTTGCTGCTCGCCACGACGACAGCGTGGCAGCACCTCAGCGACGACCCGGTGATGCTTTTCCTCCAGGTCTCGCGGCGGCTGCCGGCAGCCGCCTTCCTGCCGATTGCCCGGCTAACCTGCGTAGCGGCGCCGCATGGCTCTGCGGCAGTGCCGGTGGTCCTCGCCTCGCTCAGTCTGGGGGATCGCGGCGACGTCGAGAGACGCCTCCGCCTGGCTCTGGGTCGCAACGCGACAGGGAACCGGGCGCGGCGGCTGGCGGACATTGCCCTCGTGGCAAACCAGACTGATCTATCGGACCGCTTGCTGGACGCGGCGGAGAACGGCTCCGGCCTTCAACCGGCCCAGGCACGCAAGTTCTGGCACCAAGGCGCGGTGAGTGCTGCTGTCGCCGTCCTTGAAGGAGCTGGTCCGGGAGCGCGGAGGCAGCGGGACCGGCTGTTGGGCGAACTCAGGGTGATGCAAGGCCACACGCCGGCGCTGCCCGGCCAGTCCGGGTACGCTCCTGTGCCGGGGCGCGTCCTGCATCTCCTCACCAACTCCCTTCCGCACACGACCAGCGGCTACGCGCAACGTTCGCATTCGATGCTGCTGGCCCAGCAAGAGGCTGGCTGGGACGTCCTGGCGGTGACAAGGCTGGGGTATCCCGTCCAGGTGGGAAAGCTCCTGGCGAGTACCTGCGATGTTGTCGATGGGGTCCGCTACCGCCGGCTGCTCCCGGCCGTCTTGGCGCCATCCATGGACGCGCGGCTGCAGCAACAGGCAGAGGAATTACTCCGAGTGGCGTTGGAATTCAAA
>DATITT010000015.1:0-3710 GCA_035467435.1 Arthrobacter sp.
GTGGTGACCGCCTGCTCGACGAGCGCTTCGGCTTCCGCTGTCCCGGCGGTCCCCGGCCCCAACACGTCGACGCCGGCCGACTGCGGGGTGTCCGAGAAAACCAGCAGGGCCACGCCACGCTCGACGAGTTCCGCCATCGTCTCGAGGTCGACGGCGGTGCGGGCCGCCGGCACTGAGCCGAGGATGACGCCGTCGGCGCCGCCGGAGAGCATAAACTGCCGCCAGCTTTCGCCGACCAGGATGACGGGCTGGTAGCCGTGCCGGGGCAGGGTGGTGGCCGCTGCTGCAGCGAGCGCGCGGTCCCGGGGATCGTCGAGGTCAGTGATGGCCACGGCCACGACGTCGGTGCGTCCGCGCCGCATCCCGCGGGCGGCCCGGTTGGGCACATACCCGAGTTGGTGGGCCGCTGCATGGACGCGGTCCTGGGTGGGCCGGCTGATCCGGGTGTTTCCGCCGGCGCGGCCGGACAGCACGTAGGAGACCGTGGTCAGGGACACTCCTGCCGCCTCCGCAACGTCGCGGATGGTGGGCTTGGATCCGTGCCGCACTGATGACTCCCGGGTGGTTCTCCGCCACGGATTCGCGGCGGCTGCTGAAAACTTCATCCGGGGGCCTACCCCGTGTGTGAACTCTAGCCCCCACCCCAACGCGGGGTCACCTGGCGCCCATCCTGAAGCCGGGGATCGGCGCCAGGTGACCCCGCGCTGGTGTTTTGCCGGACGACGGCGGCGCGTGCGCCTTACCGTGGAGAGGCTTCCCGGTTCAGTTGTCGCAGGTGCAGCGCTGGTCCTGGGGTACATCGGCCATGACCGAGTCGACGTGCTCGCCGCAGCCGGCCCAGGTGATTTTTCCACAACGATTACAACGAACTGCAGCGCACATATGGACTCCAATTTCGGGGTGCCGCGGGTGCCGCACCTGATGTAACAATAATACCCCATAGGGTATATTGAAGAAGTCCCCCGCCGCAGGGGCCGCGCACGGGAGCCCCGAAGGATCACCATGAACAAGCAGGAACTGCCGGAAGGCTTGACGCCGGACCAGGCCAACAGCCCGGGACGATTCGCCGCCACGGCCCCGCCCGGACTGGAAAATCAGCGCCTCCAGCGCCGCGTCGTCTCAGTCCTCGTCGGAGGCCAGATCCTCGGTGGCATCGGCATGGGAGCGACACTTTCCCTCGGATCCCTGCTGGCAGCCCAGCTCTCCGGGTCCAACGCGTGGTCCGGCATGGCCGCCACGATGAGTACCCTCGGCGCCGCCGTCGCCGCTGTCCCCCTGGCCCGGCTGGCCCAGGCCCGCGGCCGGCGGATCTCACTGTCCACCGGCGCCCTGATTGCCGGCGCGGGCGCCGTCACGGCTATCACGTCAGCCGCGGTGGGCGTCTTTCCGTTGCTGCTGCTGGGCCTTATGCTCCTCGGTGCGGGCTCCGCCGTGAATCTGCAGGCGCGTTTCGCCGCCACCGATCTTGCCCGCCCCGGGTCTCGGGGCCGGGACCTCTCGATCGTGGTGTGGTCCACCACGATCGGCGCTGTCCTGGGCCCGAACCTCTTCGGTCCCGGCGAGAGCGTCGGCGCCGCCCTTGGCCTGCCCCCGCTGACGGGCGCGTTCGCCTTTTCCGTGGCCGCCCAGCTTGCGGCCGCCGTCGTCTATGCGACCGGCCTGCGGCCTGACCCCCTTCTCACCGCCATGGCCTCCCGCGCGCCCGACCTGGAGGCACCGCAGCCCAAGAGCGGCCTGCGGATTCTGCGAAGCAACCCCAGGGCGCGGTATGCGGTGGCCGCCGTCGCCCTCAGCCACGCCACAATGGTCGCGCTCATGTCGATGACCCCCGTGCACCTGCGCGACCACGGGGCCAGCCTCACGGTGGTCGGCCTGACGATCAGTCTTCACATCGCCGGCATGTACGCGTTGTCTCCGGTTTTCGGCTGGATGGCGGACAAGGCCGGGCGGGTGCCAACCATCCTGCTGGGCCAGGGCATGCTGCTGGTTTCGCTGGTGCTGGCCGGCGTCGCGCCGGATTCCGGCACCGCCGTGACCGCGAGCCTGATCCTGCTGGGGCTGGGCTGGTCCGCCTCGGTGGTTGCCGGCTCTGCCCTGGTGGCCGAGTCCGCCCACGTGCAGGACCGGCCGGCGATCCAGGGCGTTTCGGACCTGGCCATGAACGCAGCCGGGGCGACCGGTGGCGCGCTGGCCGGCCCGGTGCTGGCCGCCGTCGGGTATTCCGGGCTCGGCTTCCTCTCCATCGCCCTGGTGGTCACCGTGATCATCTGGACCGCTCTGCAGCCGCGACGCCCCGTCACGAACCAGGAACAGCCATGACAGTCAACAGCAAGCCCGAAGACCACCTCCCCCCGGGCACGGATCAGGTGCCCGCCGGGCTGAACCGCGTCCGCCAGCTCCCGCAGGTGCTCCGCAGCTGGTCCCGGTCACGCGTGGCTGCGACCGTCGTCGCGGCCGGCCTCGCCGCCGTCTTCCTGATGGCCGCCAACGGCATGATTGCCGGCGCCGGCACCGGCTGGACGGGCTACGCCCTGGTCGGTGCGGGGTCGGTCCTGGCCGGCTTCCTGGCGGGCAGCTACGTGAACGCGCCGATCGGCGCGGCAGCCACGCTGTGCGATCTGCGCTGGCCCGTCCTGGGCCTCTTCGGCGTGGTGTGGGCGAGCTCGACGAGGGAGGCACTTCCGGCAGTCCAGATCGCCGTTGGCATCCTGTCCCTGGCCGTGATGGCATGGGCCCTGCACGGTCGCCTGGAGCTGGAGCGGAAAGTCACACTGGGCCGCAGCGGATCGCCGGATGCCGACGTCGGGGTCTGCACCGACTGCCGCCCGCTGTTCCCCACCAAACCGCGGCCACAGGGCTGATCCGGCAGGCTCCCCGGTCACTGGTCAGAGGCGGATGCAGGCCCGGCCGTTCCATTGACGTTCGGCCGGTGAGTGATGACCGCCGCCCGGAAATGTACAAACATTCCTCCGACGGCGGGCCGGCGGCACACGGCCCACCTCACGGCCGGGTCCCGCATCAGGATTTTCGTTGTTTTACATCGGCATTCATGTCACGTAGCCTCGCACACTACTAAATGTCTAAACATTTCGTTCCCACGACGGAACGTTGGAGGAGCCCGGATGCCCACCATGACCAAGCCCGAGCCTGCAGCCGCCAAGCCCCGCCGCCGCACTGCATCAATCGTCCTGCCGGCACTAGGCATCGCCGTGCTGATGCTGTTCGTGGGACTGCTCTCCTACCAGGGTGGAATGGCCCAGAAGGACCCCACCGAAGAACGGCAGCAGTCCCAGGACCCCGCGAGCCCCGCCAGCGAGAAACTGGACATGTCCCGCCGGATAGCGGGCGATCCGACCGCGATCGGAAGCCCGGATGCTCCGGTCGTCCTGGTGGAGTACGCCGACTACCGCTGCCCTTTCTGCGCGCTGTTTTCCCAAGACACCCTTCCCCCGCTGGTGGCGAAATACGTCGACAGTGGCGACCTGAGAGTGGAATGGCGTGACCTGCCGGTCTTTGGGGCGGAATCATCCGCCGCCGCCGTCGCCGGACGTGCGGCCGGCGAGCAGGGACGATTCTGGGAATTCAACCAGGCCGTCTTCGCCATCGCGCCGGAACGCGGTCACGCCGAACTGCCCCGTGAGCGGCTGATCCAACTTGCCGGCGACGCCGGAGTCCCTGACTTGAAGAAGTTCGAAGCGGATCTTGACTCC
>DATITT010000016.1:0-13832 GCA_035467435.1 Arthrobacter sp.
CTTGCGCTGTGTCTGGTCCACGGGGGCGCCGTTGGCGGCTTTCTCCGGGAGGCGGTTCACGGTGACCCAGTCGCCGGGGATGGCGCTCTTGTCCACGGCGCCGTTGCCGGCGGTCTCGCCGTCCCGGTATTTCGGGGCGGAGGCGAAGTCGGTGCTCCAGGTCGCGGGGTTGTAGAGGCCCTGGCTGAAGCTGCCGGTGTCACCGAGCAGCTGCGTCAGGTCCTTGGACCCGGGCCAGGCCAGGGCGAAGGGAGACTTGGAGACGAACGGAAGGTAGTCCTTGTCCAGCGAGCGGGTCACGGTCCCGACGTCCTTGACGACCTTTCCGGAGCCGTCGATTTCCTCGATCTTGACCGAGTACTTGAGGTCAACGGAAGTGCCGGAGCGGACGATCAGCGGGATCGCCTGCGAGTCTTCGGTCAGCTGGCCGTCGCGCTTGGCCTGCTGGTACTGGCTCATCAGAGGGGCCCAGTACTTGAGCTTGACGCCGAGGAAATCGGGGCCTTCCTGGAGTTCGTCCATGCTGATGCCGGTGGTGAAGAGGCTTTCGAAGTGGCGGCCGACCGCCCCGGCGTTGCGGGCGTCTGCGGGCGGTGCCTTCTCCAGCGGGGCGAGGAAGTCGCCGGCGCTGCCGAGCAGGGCACGCTCGGCCACGGGGTCGACGGCGACGACGGATTCCGTCACCTGCGGAGCGAGCGGCAGCGAGACGGAGAGGTTGAAGAGATTGTGCTCGGAGCCGCCGGCCGGGGCCGGGAACTTGATGCCGGTCTCCCCCTCCGGGCCCGCAATACGGACGTTCCTGCCGCCGGCGACCTGCTCTTCAACGAGCTGGGCCTGGCCAAGGGATCCTTCGGCCATGGTCTTGAACAGGGTGTGATCGGACTGGCCGTCGGAGCTGACGGCGCTGGCGGTGAGCCGGTAGTTCTTCGGCGTGCCGGACAGGACCGATTCCGCGGCCGGCCAGTTGCCCGGATCGGTGGCGCTGGGGTCCCCGGCCGTGCCGGCGAGCCCGGCGTTGTAGCCGAGGTAGTCGGTTGCGTCCAGGCGCGGGGATTCGAGGTTCTGGGTGACGCGGGAGACGAGGCTGATGGGGGCCGCTACGGAAGTGCCGGCGAGCTTGCGGAGGGCGTCCAGCTGGTCGAAGCTGATCCCGCCCTGGCCGGTGGCGATGTCCGGCTGCATGAGCCCGCCGTTGTCCTCGGCCTTGGCCTGGACAAGAATGTCGTAGAGCCCGCGCGAGTTCTGGTCGACCGTCCGGTCCAACGCGGCCTGCGACTGACCCTGCACGAGGACCGAAAGGCACATGGCCGCGATCAAAATGGACGCGGTCAGCAGAAGAACTCGACTTCTGATGAACCTCTGGACGGCGTTCATTGGGCTCCTGAAAGCTGGATGGCGTGCGCACACCCCAGTTCATTCCATGCGGAAGTGACGGCGTCCCCTGCCGGGCGTGCAAAAGTAAAGGCCGGGCTGCCGGCCGGATCCGGGATTCGGACGTAGCCATTGTACGCAGACCAGCCATGTGTTCACGGACACCGGCGGCGGTCCAATCCGCCGCCGGTATCCGCAGTGAAGACGTCAGTCCTCGAGGTCGACCTCGCGCACCATATCAGCGCCGATTCCGGCCTTGATGGCGTCGAGAACCTGCTGCGGGACGGAGCTGTCGATGGTCAGCAAAGCGAGCACCTGGCCGCCCTCATCCTGCCGCGCGACCTGCATGCCGCCGATGTTGATGTTGTTCATGCCCAGGATGTGGCCGATGGTGCCGATCACGCCGGGGCGGTCCGAGTAGGCGACCACAACGAGGTGTTCGCTGATCGGGATCTCCACCTCGAAACCGTTGATCCCGACGAGCTTCTGGATCTGCTTGGGCCCCGTCAGGGTTCCGGCGACGGAGATCTGCGTACCGTCGCTGAGGGCGCCGCGCAGGGTCAGGACGTTGCGGTAGGACTCGGTGTCCGGCGTCGTGATCAGGCGGACATTGATGCCGCGCTGCTCGGCGATCACGGGGGCGTTGACGTAGGAGACCTGCTCGGTCACGATATCGGCGAAGATGCCCTTGAGTGCGGCGAGTTCGAGTACCTTGACGTCGAGGGAGGAAATTTCCCCGGCGACCTCGACGTCGAACTGGGTCAGCGAGGCGTGCGTCATCGCGGTGAAGATGCGGCCCAGCTTCTCCATCAGCGGGATGCCCGGCCGGACGTCCGGGGCGATGACGCCGCCGGCGACGTTGACCGCGTCGGGAACCAGTTCCCCGGCCAGTGCCAGGCGGACGGACTTGGCCACCGAGACACCGGCCTTTTCCTGCGCCTCGTCCGTGGATGCGCCCAGATGCGGGGTGACCACCACGTTGTCGAGCTTGAAGAACGGCAGGTCCGTGCTGGGTTCCTTGACGAAGACGTCAACGCCGGCTCCGGCGATTTCGCCGGATTCCAGCGCAGTGTAGAGCGCCTCCTCGTCAACGAGGCCGCCGCGGGCCACGTTGACGACGTACGCGGTGCTCTTCATCTTCTTAAACGAGTCGGCGCCCAGCATGCCGACGGTCTCCGGCGTCTTGGGCATGTGGATGCTGATGAAGTCCGACTGCGCGAGCAGCTCGTCCAGGGTCACCAGCTGCACGCCGAGCTGGGCGGCGCGGGCCGAGGTGATGTAGGGGTCGTAGGCGAGGATCTTGGTGTCGAAGCCCTTCAGGCGGGCGGCGACGAGGGCGCCGATCCGGCCCAGGCCGATGATGCCGATCTTCTTCTCGAAGAGTTCGATGCCGGTGTACTTGGAGCGCTTCCACTCGCCGTCCTTGAGCGCGGCGCTGGCCTGCGGGATGTGGCGGGCGAGGCTCAGGATGTGCCCGACCGTGAGTTCCGCGGCGGAGACGATGTTCGAGGTGGGGGCGTTCACCACCATGACACCGGCCTGCGTGGCGGCCTTGATGTCGACGTTGTCGAGCCCGACACCGGCGCGGGCGATCACCTTGAGGTTTTTCGCGGCGGCGATGGCTTCGGCGTCCACCTGGGTGGCGGAGCGGACCAGGATCGCGTCGACGTCGGCGATCGCAGAGAGCAACTGGGAACGGTCGGCGCCGTCGATCTGCCGGATTTCAAAGTCCGGGCCAAGGGCCTCGATTGTGGCGGGCGAAAGTTCCTCAGCGAGGAGTACTACAGGTTTGGTGCTTGTCACCGGTGACCTCTTTAGCTCTCTTGAATATCAGGTGGGGATTTTGGTGCATCGGGGTGGTGCGGGTGGCGCTCAACAGCAGGGAAGCCGGACCCCAGAAATGGTGTCCGGCTCCCCTGCCGGTCAGTGCCTAGCGGGCTACTGAACCTTCGGTGTAGTCGTCTTCGTTCTTGATCCAGGAGAACAGCTTGCGCAGTTCGCGGCCGGTGGCCTCGATCGGGTGGTCCTCGCCCTTCTTGCGCAGCGCCTTGAACTCGGGGGCGCCGGCGTCCTGGTCGTCGATGAAGCGCTTGGCGAAGGTGCCGTCCTGGATGTCCGCCAGGACAGCCTTCATGTTTTCCTTGACGTCCGGGGTGATCACGCGCGGGCCGGAAACGTAGTCGCCGTACTCAGCGGTGTCGGAGACGCTCCAGCGCTGCTTGGCGATGCCGCCTTCCACCATGAGGTCAACGATGAGCTTGAGCTCGTGCAGCACCTCGAAGTAGGCAACCTCGGGCTTGTAGCCGGCTTCGGTGAGGACCTCGAAGCCGTACTGGATCAGCTGTGAGGCGCCGCCGCAAAGGACAGCCTGCTCGCCGAACAGGTCCGTTTCGGTCTCTTCGGTGAAGGTGGTCTCGATGACGCCCGCACGGGTGCCGCCGATGGCCTTGGCGTAGGACAGGGCCAGTTCCTTGGCCTTCCCGGACGGGTTCTGCTCGACGGCGATCAGGTCCGGCACGCCGCGGCCGGCTTCGAACTCGCGGCGGACGATGTGGCCCGGGCCCTTGGGGGCAACGAGGGCGACGTCGACGTCTGCCGGGGGCTTGATGTAGCCGTAGCGGATGTTGAAGCCGTGGCCGAAGAACAGGGCGTCGCCCGGCTGCAGGTTCGGGGCGATGTCCTCGGCGTACACGTGGCGCTGGACCTGGTCCGGGGTGAGGACCATGATCAGGTCGGCTTCGGCGACGGCGTCCGCGACGTTCAGGACGCGCAGGCCCTCGGCCTCGGCCTTGGCGCGGGACTTGGAGCCTTCCTTGAGGCCGACGCGGACGTCAACACCGGAATCGCGCAGGCTGAGGGCGTGGGCGTGGCCCTGGGAGCCGTAACCGATGACGGCGACGGTGCGGCCCTGGATGATCGACAGGTCGGCGTCGTCGTCGTAAAACATTTCAGTCACTGGGGTGTCTCCTTTTGAGTGGATTCTTAGGTGGTGCTGGTCGGTGGAAATTTGTCGGTTACGCGCTGCGTAGGGCCCTGTCGCTCATCGAGCGGGATCCCCGCCCAACGGCCAGGGTGCCGGACTGCACGATTTCGCGGATGCCAAAAGGCTCGAGCACTGAGAGCAGTGCCGTGAGCTTTTCCGGGTGGCCCGTTGCCTCAATGACCACGGACTCTGTGGAGACGTCGACCACTGCTGCGCGGAACAGGTCTGCAGCCTGGGTGACCTGCAGCCGTGTTGCGGCATCCGCACGTACCTTGACCAGGATGTGGTCACGCTGTACGGAAGATTCGGGGGTGAGCTCGACGATCTTGATCACGTTCACCAGCTTGTTCAGCTGCTTGGTGATCTGTTCGATCAGCTCACCGTCGGCGTCGACGACGACGGTCATCCGGGACATGCCCGGAACTTCCGTCGGCCCGACGGCCAGGGAGTTGATGTTGAAGGCCCGGCGCGCGAAAAGGCTGGCTACGCGGGTCAGCACACCGGGCTTGTCTTCGACCAGAACGGACAGTGTGTGGCGGGTCATGTTCAGTCCTCCTCTTCCCATTCCGGGGTCATGTTGCGGGCAACCTGGATCTGGTCGTTGCTGACTCCGGAGGGGACCATCGGCCACACCATGGAGTTGGGGCTCACGACGAAGTCAATGACCACGGGGCGGTCGTTGATTTCCAGGGCCTTCTGGATGGTGGCGTCGATGTCCTCGTCACGGTCGCAGCGGAACGAGGCGCAGCCGTAGGCGTCCGCCAGCTTGACGAAGTCCGGGATCCGGACGGTGTCGTGGCCGGTGTTGAGGTCGGTGTTGGAGTAGCGGCCCTCATAGAACAGGGTCTGCCACTGCCGCACCATGCCCAGCGAGGAGTTGTTGATGATGGCGACCTTGATCGGGATCTTGTTGATCGCGCACGTGGCCAGTTCCTGGTTGGTCATCTGGAAGCAGCCGTCGCCGTCGATGGCCCACACCACACGGTCCGGGTTTCCCACCTTGGCGCCCATGGCGGCCGGTACGGCGTAGCCCATGGTGCCGGCCCCGCCGGAGTTCAGCCAGGCGTGCGGGCGTTCGTACTTGATGAACTGCGAGGCCCACATCTGGTGCTGTCCCACGCCGGCAACGTACACGCCTTCGGGGCCGGTGAGGGCGCCGATGCGTTCGATCACGCGCTGCGGGGCGCTGAGGCCGTCGTCGGGTTCGGTCCAGCCCAGCGGGTAGGTCTCCTTGAGGTTGTTCAGGAAAGCCCACCAGTTGGTGTAGTCCGGCGTGCCGGAGACAGCGAACAGCGCGCGCAGGGCCTCGCTGAGTTCCGGGATGATCTCCTTGACGGAGCCCACGATCGGCACATCGGCGGTGCGGTTCTTGGAGATTTCGGCCGGGTCGATGTCCGCGTGGATGACCTTGGCGTTCGGGGCGAAGGACTTCAGGACGCCGGTCACCCGGTCGTCGAAGCGGGCCCCGAGCGTGATCAGCAGGTCCGACTGCTGCAGCGCGGTCACGGCGGAGACCGTGCCGTGCATGCCCGGCATCCCGACATGCTGCGGGTGCGAGTCCGGGAAGACGCCGCGGGCCATCAGGGTGGTGACCACGGGGACGCCGGAGAGTTCGGCGAGCTCCAGCAGTTCCGCCGAGGCGTGCGCCTTGACGACGCCGCCGCCCACGTAGAGCACGGGCTTGCTGGCCGCCGCGATGAGCCGGGCGGCCTCGCGGACCTGCTTGTTGTGGCCCCGGAGTACCGGGTGGTAGCCGGGCAGGTCGATCTTGGGCGGCCAGGAGAAGGTCATCTGGCCCTGCTGGGCGTCCTTGGCGACGTCCACCAGCACGGGACCCGGGCGGCCGGTCGAGGCCAGGTGGAACGCCTCGGCCATGACGTGCGGGATGTCGTTGGCGTCGGTCACCAGGAAGGAGTGCTTCGTGATCGGCATGGTGATGCCGACAATGTCCGCTTCCTGGAAGGCATCGGTGCCGATGACTCCGCTGGAGACCTGGCCGGTGATGGCCACCATCGGCACGGAGTCCATGTGGGCATCCATGATGGCGGTAACGAGGTTGGTGGCACCCGGCCCCGAGGTGGCGATGCAGACGCCCACCCGGCCGGTGACCATGGCATAGCCTTGCGCGGCGTGGCCGGCTCCCTGTTCGTGACGGACCAGAACGTGGTTCATTCGGGAAGCCATCAAGGGGTCATAGGTGGGCAGGATCGCGCCACCGGGCAAACCAAAAATATCCTCCACACCGAGTTCTTCGAGTGAGCGGACAATTGCTTGTGAACCGGTCATCACCGTCGGGGGTACGACGTTGTTCGGTCCAAGGACAGGAGAGACGGCAGCAGTGTCGACGCCGGCGTCAGCCGGACGCTCGGCGCGTTCCGGAGCCTTGGCGGCTCCAGCGGACTTATTGGCCATCAGCGAGGGGCTGATCGGCGATCCTTTGCTCATCGGACTCTTCCTTTGTGGATCTTCGGTTGGATCTTCAGTGATCATGAACTGCTGGTACTGCGTGGTGCTGGTGGACCGGTGGTGCGGAAATAAAAAAACCCCTCAGCCTGGCGGCTCTTCGAGGGGTTTGCGCGTGGCGGTTCGTTACCAGTGGAGGCTATGGAGCCACGCGCTTGGTAAGGACGACGGAGACACCTGCAGTGGCGCCGGCGGTAACGAATGCGATCATGCGTTCAGTTTTCCCTCTTAGTGAGACGTGTGTCAACGAGCCTGCGCCCTGTCTCACTATGTGGACTTCATTGTCCACGTATTGAACGCCATCCCAACTAGCTCGCGGCTAGGGCCCCCTTTAGAACGCCCATAACGGCCTCTGCTGCGAGCTAGTTGGGCTCAGGCGTTCAACCGACGTGCCGTTATCCGCAGTATGCGCCGGTGGAGGCGCTGTGGACCAGCTTGGCGTACTTGGCGAGCACACCCTTGGTGAACTTGGCCGGGAGCGGCTCCCAGCCGATCTTGCGGGATTCGAGCTCCGCCTCGTCGACCAGAAGGTCGAAGCTGCGGGCGGCGATGTCCACGCGGATCCGGTCGCCGTCCTGGACGAAGGCGATGGGGCCGCCGTCGACGGCTTCCGGGGCAACATGGCCGATGCAGAGGCCCGTGGTTCCGCCGGAGAAGCGGCCGTCGGTCAGCAGCAGCACGTCCTTGCCCAGGCCCGCACCCTTGATGGCGCCGGTGATGGCGAGCATTTCGCGCATTCCCGGTCCGCCCTTGGGTCCTTCGTAGCGGATGACGACGACGTCGCCGGCCTTGATCCGGCCCTTGTCGAGCGCATCCAGGGCACCCTGCTCGCGCTCGAAGACGCGGGCGGTGCCCTCGAAGACGTCGGCGTCGAAGCCGGCGCTCTTCACGACGGCACCCTCGGGAGCCATCGTGCCGTGCAGGATGGTGATGCCGCCGGTCTTGTGGATCGGGTTGTCCATGGCACGGAGGATCTTGCCGTCCAGGTCCGGCGGGTTGATGGCCGCAAGGTTCTCCGCGACGGTCTTGCCCGTGACGGTGAGGCAGTCCCCGTGCAGCAAGCCGGC
This sequence comes from Arthrobacter sp., assembly GCA_035467435.1. Classification (GTDB taxonomy): domain Bacteria; phylum Actinomycetota; class Actinomycetes; order Actinomycetales; family Micrococcaceae; genus Arthrobacter. Next base: position 7,885 of record DATITT010000016.1, read on the forward strand.
GTCGAGCAGCGCCCGCATGATGACCGGAACGCCGCCGATCTTGTCGACATCGGTCATGACGTAGCGGCCGAACGGCTTCAGGTCACCCAGATGCGGGATCTTGTCCCCGATGCGGTTGAAGTCATCCAGGGTCAGTTCGACCTCCGCCTCGCGGGCGATGGCGAGCAGGTGCAGCACGGCGTTGGTGGAACCGCCAAAGGCCATGGTTACGGCGATCGCGTTTTCGAACGCCTTCTTGGTCATGATGTCCCGGGCGGTGATGCCCTTGCGCAGGAGGTTGACCACCGCTTCACCGGATTTGCGGGCGAATTCGTCGCGGCGGCGGTCGGCCGAGGGCGGAGCGGCCGAGCCGGGCAGGGACATGCCCAGCGCTTCGCCGATGCAGGCCATGGTGTTGGCGGTGTACATGCCGCCGCAGGCGCCTTCGCCCGGGCAGATCGCCTTTTCGATGCGGGTGAGGTCTTCCATGCTCATCTTGCCGGCGGCGCAGGCGCCCACGGCTTCGAAGGCATCGATGAGCGTGACTTCCTTTTCGGAGCCGTCCTCCAGCTTGACCCAGCCGGGCATGATGGAGCCGGCGTAGAGGAAGACGGCGGCGAGGTCCAGGCGGGCCGCTGCCATGAGCATGCCGGGCAGGGACTTGTCGCAGCCGGCCAGCAGCACGGAGCCGTCGATGCGCTCGGCCTGCATCACGGTTTCCACGGAGTCGGCAATGACTTCGCGGGACACCAGGGAGAAGTGCATTCCCTCGTGTCCCATGGAGATGCCGTCCGAGACGGAAATGGTGCCGAACTGCATGGGGAACCCGCCGCCGGCGTGCACGCCTTCCTTGGCGCCCTGGGCAAGCCGGTTCAGGGAGAGGTTGCAGGGAGTGATTTCATTCCACGAGCTGGCCACACCAATCTGCGGTTTGGCGAAGTCGTCGTCGCCCATGCCGACCGCCCGGAACATGCCGCGCGCGGGCGCGGCGTGGATTCCATCGGTAACGACCCGGCTGCGGGGCTTGATGTCCGGTTTGGTGTCTGTCGCTGTTTGGGTGTCCTCACTCATGGGTCAAAGTCTAGGGCTCCGTTGCAGGGCCCAACGACCCGGGAGTGCGCATGAAGCCTTAAACCGGAAATGTTTCGACCAAATAGTGGACTTGCTTCTCACCTGATGGACGCACCGTTGCGCGGTGAATCAATTCAGGTGAGCCGCGTCACGCAGTTCCGGTGCCTCGGCGACGGACTGCGCCTCGGCTTTGAGCAGGGTGAGGACCTGCTGGATGGTGGTCCGGGCTGCCACGTCGGGACGCGCAAGGGCGACGATACTGCGGCTGGCCTTAACCCCGGCCAGCGGGCGCAGCACGAAGCCGCGGCCCTGGTTTTTCAGCGCCGTGTAGCGCGGCAGCAGGCTGAGCCCGTGCCCGGCGCTGACGAGGGCCTCAAGGACCCGCAGGTCGGGAAACAACTGGGCCCGGACCGCCGGGGAATCGGCCTGCACTTCGATCTGGCGGAGCACCGTGTCGAACGGGAACCCCTCGGGAACGCCCATCCACGGGAAGCCGATGACGTCTTCCGCGTGAAGCGTCGTCTTTCCCGCGAGCGCATGGCCCTCGGGGATGGCGACGTCGAGGGGCTCGTCGAGAAGCGGCACCACCGTCAGTCCCAGCCGGGCAAAGACGTCGGGCCCATCGACGCTGTGCGCCAGCACGATGTCATAGTCGGACGTCAAACCCGCGAATCCGGCCACGTTTGGGTCCTCGAAGTGGGCCTGGAAGCGCAGGCCATCGATGGATTTGACGCGGTGCAGGAGGCCGGGGAGGAACATCTCGGCGGCACTCGGGAAGAACGCGGCCTTGACATGGGTCTGCCATCCGCGGCGGTACGTGTCGATGGTGGCTTCCGCCCGGGCCATGGCGGTGGAAACCTCGGCGGCCGCTCCCGCCATCGCGAGTCCGGCCTCGGTGAGGCGCACTCCCCGGCCCGATTTCTCGACCAGGACGACCCCCAGCTCCTCCTGCAGGGTCTTGAGCTGCTGCGAGACGGCGGAAGGAGTCACCTTCATGGCCTCCGCCGTGGCGCCGACCGTGCCGCGGTCGGCGAGCTCACGGAGAATACGCAGTCTCTTGAAATCCATGAAGAGAGGCTACAGGGCGGGGCCGTGGAGGCTGGACAGCCCCCTTCGGACGGACGTACCGTCAAGCGACGGCAACCTTTGCCTCATGGACAGAAAGGCTCTGCTATGGATTGGATTATCTGGCTCGTCGTCATCGTGGCGATTGTCGCCATCGTCTGGTGGCTGCTTAATCGCAACAGCTCCCGCAGCAGCTCCGGCTCCGCTGGCACCGGGACCGCCGAAACCCAAGACTCCGCCCCTCCCCACGTGCACGACGCCGACCACGGCGACTCCCGCCGCGGCGCCCTGGCCGGCGGCGGATCTGCCGCTTCGGCGTCGGCAGCCGGCCATGCGGGGATGCCCACGGCCGCCGGTTTCAACCAGGCAGAACCCGAAGCCGAACCGGAACCCAAGCCCGGCCCCGTCGCGACCGCCGAGGATGAAGCGGCCGCCGAGGCGCCCGCGGCGGCGTCGCGCCCTGCGCCCTCCCCCGCCGCTGAGTCCGTTGCCGCACCGGCCGAAGCGTCAGCTGAACCAGCAGCTGAGGCGGCCCCGGCCGGGGCGGGTCCCGAATGGGAAACCCAATGGTCCGAGACACCCCCGGCCGAGCCGCATGCGGAGCTCCACCAGAAACCGGGTGCCGGCAGCCATGGCGACCACACGATGACCGCCGCCGCTTCCGGCGCGGCGGCGGCTACAAGCGCCCCGGTTCACCACCCTGAATACACTGAGCCCCACGCCCCCACCCTCCCCGGCGCCGAATCCGCCGCGGCTGAGAACGAAATTGACGCCGAGTCTGCCTCCGACGAGAAGGCCGAAGCGGGCCCGGCTGCAGCCGGCGCCGCCGAGGCCGAGACCCGGCAGGCGGCCATGTCCTCGGCTGCGTCCGAAACGGCAGCAGGCCACACGGCCGAACCCGCCGGCCACCTCGCCGCCGACCAGCCGTACGGCGAAGGATCGGCAGCACCGGCGCCTGACGGCAGCGGGCCCGAGGGCTTCACGGTCAAGGGCGACGCCTCCTCGATGGTCTACCACGAAGAGACCAGCCCCGCCTTCGAGGAAACCCGCGCCGAAGTCTGGTTCCTCTCCGCGGCGCACGCCGAGGCGGCGGGCTTCCGGCCGCCGCGACGGACGCGGCAGTAGCCCGGTGAACGGGCTGCTGGGAACCGGGGAAAAGAACCCCGGGGCACCGATGATGACGATGATGAGGGCAAGGGCGGGGCGGTGGGCGGGCCTTCCGGTCGCCGTCGTTATGCTGCTGAGCGGCTGCGCCCCGGGCGACGGGGGCGGCAGCCCCGCACCCGCCGCCAGCGCTCCCCCGGCCAGCGGCGGCACCGCGTCCCCGGGCCCGGAGGGGGCCACCCCCGCCCGGAACCGGACGGGCGTGGACCAGCCGACGGTGGCCGAGAAGATCGACGCCGAGCTGCAGGTGCCGTGGTCCACGGTCTTCCTGCCCGACGGCACAGCCGTCATTTCCGAACGCGACACTGCCCAGCTCAGGACCATCGCACCCGGCTCAGGCAACGGCAGGGCCGGCACGCTTGGGAAGGTGCCCGACGTCGTCGCCGGCGGCGAGGGCGGGCTGTTGGGGCTGGCGCTGTCCCCGGACTTCGCGAGGGACCGGCACCTCTACGCCTACTTCACCTCCGCGAGTGACAACCGGATCGCACGTTTGCGTCTGGAGGAACGTGCCGGAAAGTTGGAGCTGGGACCGTCAGAGGTCATTTTCACCGGAATCCCCAAGGCATCCACGCACAACGGCGGGCGGATCCGGTTCGGACCGGACGGCCACCTGTACGTCGGCACCGGTGATTCGCAGCGCCGCGGGCAGCCCCAGGACGTGAATGCCCTCGGCGGCAAAATCCTGCGCATCACGCCCGGGGGACGCCCTGCGCCGGGCAACCCTTTCCCGGACAACCCGGTGTACAGCCTGGGCCACCGCAACGTCCAGGGCCTCGCCTGGGACAGCGCCGGCCGGCTGTGGGCGAGCGAATTCGGGCCTGACGTCGACGACGAGCTGAACCTGATCGTGCCCGGCGGCAACTACGGCTGGCCGGAGGTCACGGGCGCCCCGCGCCGCGACGGCTTCCGCGATGCCAAGGTGGTGTGGCCATCCACGGCGGAGTCCTCCCCCAGCGGGCTCGAGATCGTCGGCGACACGGCCTATCTGGGCGCGCTGCGCGGCCAGCGGCTGTGGGCGGTTCCCCTGAACGGCGAATTCGCCGGGGAACCCGTGAGCTATTTCACACGAATGTACGGAAGGATCCGTGACGTTTCGCTGGCTCCGGACGGCCGCCTGTGGGTGCTTAGCAACAACCAGAACCCTGACTTTGTGCTGGTTTTGTTGCTGCCGGAGTAGTTCCGGGGCCGCCTCCCGGCCCGATTTCACACTCTGTCCAATCTCGTGTAGAGTTTCATGTCGTTGCGGAGAACAACGCGGGAACAAAAAGACCGCGGGAAACGAAAACAACAGATGCACCTCTAGCTCAACTGGCAGAGCAATTGACTCTTAATCAATGGGTTCCGGGTTCGAGTCCCGGGGGGTGCACCACCGCAGAAACCCCGTCTTTACTGGCCACCGGCCGTGAAGGCGGGGTTTCTTGTTGCCCGTTTGAAGGGTGCCGCGGCGTCGCGCAGCAGGCGGGGGCGGAGGCGGCGACTGGAACCCGCACCCCTGGCCGGCCCGATGGTTCAGGCTCCACGCCCGACCGCAACAGCCAGCTGGAAGTGGATGGGCAGTGCCAGCTGCACCGGCGAAGCCCCGACGGGCTCGTCGAGCAGCTCGTTAATCGAGGTCTGCCCCTCCAGCTCAACAGTCGGCTTCGCGTCCATCCGTAGAGCCTATGCGCCGACGGCGTGCAGCCCGCTGAGGGACACGGGACGTCCAGGATCAGAGGACGCGGGCTCAACGTCCGCGACGGGATCCAAACTGCTCCCAGGCGGTGCGCTGGGTTGAATTAGCCGCGGATGGCGATGATGCTTCAGGTTCGGGCGCGTGCGGATCGCACTCTTCGCAGAACACCGCGATGGTTAGCTCACCGCAACACTGGCAGCGATGCTCCAAGGATCTGGCTTCGAGGGCGTCGCGTGTCATGGACCTATGCTCCCCCGGAGTTGCCTGCTCGAAACCAGTATCCTGTACTCGTTTCCCGGGCTGGGCTACTCGGAGGCGGAGAGTCACCCTGCCGGCGGAGCAACCCCGGCAGGTTTTACATTGGCTGGAACCGTGACTTAGTTGGCCTCGACCGGCAGGGTTGGTTCCCCGGCGGTGACAATCGCCTTCACGTCAGTGGCGGAAATCCTGGTTGCAAGTTCCCTGACAACAGCCTGGAGTTCCTGCCGCAACACATCGGGGTCGATGGAGGCGGCAGCGAGCACGGAGCGTTCCATGTCCGCGGCTTCAGCAACTGCTTCGCGGCCGCGGTCGGTCAGGGACACCACGTGGCTGCGGCGGTCGGAGGCGCTCCGCTGCCGGGAAATGTGGCCGTGTGCTTCCAGGCGGCTGAGGGTCTTTCCCATGGTCTGCGCTTGTACACGCACCAATTGGGCAAGTTGCGCCTGGGTCATGGGTCCGTTGGCGGAGAGCACTTCCATGGCGATGACCCCTGCATGTGTCAGGCCAATGGCCCCCAATTTTTCGTTCCAGGAGTGTTCAACAAGGCGTGCTGCCGTGGACAATAGGCGCCCAGTGGGCCAGCGATCCATATCAGGCATACCCAAGAGTATAGCGAGCCTGGGATTCGGCGCGGCCACCGACGCTCATTAAGCTTAGTATCTCGCCACGAAAGACCACCGGCGCCCACCTCGAGAAGGAGCACACCTTGCCTGAACTACTCAACCCCTGAGATACG
>DATITT010000017.1:0-5462 GCA_035467435.1 Arthrobacter sp.
CAGCCCAGCAGGGCTACTTTCAGGGTTCGCAATTCGGTCATTCAGACTCCCATGTCGCGGTTGAGCAGATCTTCTTCGGTTTCCCCGCGGACAATGAGCCGGGCAGATCCGTCGCGCACAGCGACAACGCCCGGCCGGGCCAGATAGTTGTAGTTGCTTGACAGGGCCCAGCAGTAGGCGCCGGTACCCGGTACAGCGAGCAGATCACCGGCTGCCACGTCCTCGGGCAGATATACATCTCTAACAACTATGTCGCCGCTCTCGCAATGTTTGCCCACGACTCGGGACAGCTGCGGGGCCGCGTCCGAGGTCCGGGAGGCCAGAATGGCTGAGTAATCCGCGTCGTACAGCACCGGACGCGGGTTGTCGCTCATGCCGCCGTCCACCGACACATACCGGCGCGGGTACGTAACGTTTTCGCTTGGCTTGCCAGGTTCGGCGGCTTCCCCGGGACCGCCGGAATCCCCGCTGCCGGCTGCCGGGGCATCGACGCGGACGGTCTTCAGCGTGCCCACTTCATAGAGCGTGAAGGTGGTGCTGCCGACGATCGCACGGCCGGGTTCGATCGAAATCCGCGGGGCGGCAATCCCCAGTTCGGCGCATTTGGAGCGGACGACGGCGGCCATCGCCTGGGCGATTTCGGCGGCCGGGCGCGGGGTGTCCACGGATGTGTAGGCGATGCCGTAGCCGCCGCCGAGGTCCAGTTCGGGGAGCACGATCGAGTACTTGGCCTGCATCGCGGCGAGGAAGTCCAGCAGCTTCTCCGCTGCCAGTGCGAAGCCGTCCGGCTCGAAAATCTGCGATCCGATGTGGCAGTGCAGGCCCAGCAGTTCGATGCCGGGGTAGCCCGACGCCGCGGCCACGGCTTCCTCGGCCGCGGACAGGCCTGCCTGCTCGGTGGAGTCCCCGGCCATGGAGAGACCGAACTTCTGGTCCTCGTGGGCGGTGGCGATGAATTCGTGGGTGTGGGCGTGCACGCCCGGGGTCAGCCGCAGCATGACCTTCGCGGTTTCACCGCGGGCACCGGCGATCCTGGCGACACGCTCGAGTTCAGCGAGGCTGTCCACCACGATCCGCCCCAGTTTCAGGTCCAGCGCGCGGTGGATCTCGCCGTCGGACTTGTTGTTGCCGTGGAGCGCGACGTCGGCGCCGGGGATCCCGGCGCGGACGGCGACGGCGAGTTCCCCGCCGGAGGCCGTGTCCAGCCGGAGCCCCTCTTCCTCCACCCAGCGGACCACTGCCGTGCACAGGAAGGATTTGCCGGCGTAGTAGACGTCCACTCCCCCGCAGATGTCGGCGAAAGCGTTGTTGAAGGCGTCGCTGAAGGCGCGGGCGCGGGCCCGGAAGTCGTTCTCGCTCATCACAAACAGGGGCGTGCCGAACTGGCGCTGCAGCTCGCTGACGGGGATGCCGTCAATAGCGAGTTCGCCGGCGTTGTTCCGGGCAACCCCGGCGGCCCACAGCGGCTCGTGCAGGGCATTGAGGTCAGCGGGGACCTGCAGCCATTCCGGCGCGAGCGGGGAGGCCGCGCCGGCGGTGGTGGACGGGTTCGTGGTCATGGCAGTTACATCCGTTCCGGCGCCGAGACGCCCAGCAGTTCCAGTCCGTTGGCCAGCACCTGGCTCGTGGCGTCGTTGAGCCACAGCCGGGTGCGGTTGAGATCGGTGATCGGCTCGTCGCCCTGCGGCGCCACACGGCAGGCGTCGTACCAGCGGTGGTAGGCGCCTGCGATGACCTCAAGGTGGCGGGCGACGCGGTGCGGCTCGCGCAGTTCGGCGGCCTTGGCCACGATCGAGGGGTAGCTGCCGAGGTAGGAGAGCAGCTCGTTCTCGGTCGCGTGTTCAAGCAGGGACGCCTCGAAGCAGTCTTTGCCGTCCACACGGCGCTGCACTCCGGCGGCAACGGCGTTGCGGGCCGTACCGCGGGAACGGGCGTGCGCGTACTGGACGTAGAACACCGGGTTCTCATTGCTGTGCTTCTTGAGCAGTTCCGGGTCCAGGGTCAGCGGCGAATCGGCCGGGAAACGTGCCAGCGAGTAGCGGACCGCGTCCTTGCCCAGCCAGGAGATGAGGTCCTTGAGCTCGATGATGTTTCCGGCACGCTTGGAGAGCTTGGCGCCGTTGACGGAGACCAGCTGGCCGATCAGGACCTCGATGTTAACCTCGGGGTCGTCCCCGGCTGCGGCCGCAATAGCCTTGAGCCGGTTGATGTAGCCGTGGTGGTCCGCGCCGAGCAGGTAGATTTTTTCGGTGTAGCCGCGGTCCTTCTTGGACAGGTAGTAGGCGGCGTCGGCGGCGAAGTAGGTCGGCTCGCCGTTCGCGCGGATCATCACGCGGTCCTTGTCGTCACCGAAGTCCGTGGTGCGCAGCCAGACCGCGCCGCCGTCGTCGTAGACGTGGCCCTGTTCCCGGAGCCGCGCGACGGCGTCCTCGATCGCGCCGCCGTCGTGGAGTTCCTGCTCGGAGAAGTAGACATCGAATGCGACGCCGAACTCGGCCAGGGTGCGCTTGATCTCGTGCAGTTGCGCTTTGTACGCCGCGCCGCGGATCACCGGCAGGGCGGCGACGTCGGTCAGTTCGCGGATGTCCGGATGCCGGGTCAGCACTTCGTGGCCAAGATCCGCGATGTACTCGCCGGGGTAGCCGCCCTCCGGGACCCCGCGGCCGTGCAGCCGGGACAGCACCGAGTGGGCGAAGACGTTCATCTGCGACCCTGCGTCATTGATGTAGTACTCGGCCGTGACGTCGGCGCCGGAGGCCCGGAGGACGCGGGCGATCGCGTCGCCCAGGGCCGCCCAGCGCGTGTGGCCGATGTGCAGCGGGCCGGTGGGGTTGGCGGAGACGAATTCCATGTTGACCGTGTGGCCTGCGAGCGCGGTGTTGGTGCCGTAGCCCGGCCCTGCCTCGACGATGGCCTTGGCCAGGGCGCCGGCGGCGGCAGCGTCCACGGTGATGTTCAGGAACCCCGGACCGGCGATGTCGACGGCGGAGACCCCGTCGATGGACTTCAGCCGGGCACTCAGGATCGAGGCAAACTCCCGGGGGTTGGTGCCTGCCGTTTTGGCCAGCTGAAGGGCGATATTGGTGGCCCAGTCGCCGTGGTCCCGGTTCTTCGGACGCTCAACGCGCACCGCATCCGGGACATCGGATGCGGGGAGGGCGATTTCACCGGCAGCGACGGCGTCTTTCAGGCAGGCGGATATGGCGAGGGAGAGTTCTTCAGGGGTCACGGTTCCAGCCTACCGGTGGCCTGCAGTGTGGCGGAATTTGCCGCCGGTCGTGTCAGCTTAGGGTTCCACCGGGTTATCGTTCGCGGGCGTGACCCGGATCCGCCCAATGCGCAAGCCGTCCATCGCGACCACCGTCAACACGTGCTCTGGCACTTCCACCCGGTCCCCACTGCGGGGCAGGCGGCCGAGGCGGTCCATGACAAATCCGGCGACTGTTTCGTAATGCCCCTCCGGCAGTGCTATGCCGGTCGCCGACTCAAACTCCTGCAGAATCAGGCCGCCGTCGACGTCGACAGAACCGTTGGCTACGCTAACGCGGTCCTCGTGGTCGGCCCCCTTGTCGAACTCATCGTAGATTTCACCCACCAGTTCCTCGACCAAATCCTCCAAGGTGACGATGCCGTCGGTGCCCCCATACTCGTCAACCACCAGCGCTATGTGGTGACCCAGCCTGCGCATTCGGGCCAGCGAAGGCAGCACCCTGTTCGTTCCCGGCAGCGGAAGAATCTCACGAACAATGCCCTTCACTGTCCCCTCGTCATACCCGTCGCCCCGGGGCATCAGGTCACGGATGTGGACGAAACCGAGGACGTCATCCGCGGTCCGGCCAATCACGGGGTAGCGCGAGTACGGGCCATCCCTGACGATGCTGCGGGCGGCCGCAATACTCATTGCGCCGTCAATGAACGCCACCTCAGTGCGGGGGCGCATGACTTCCTGCAGCGAGCGGTCCCCGGCTCCAAACACGTCAGTCAGGATGTTTCGGCTGTGTTCTTCCAGCATGTCGCTCTCCGCGACCATGTCCCACAGTTCCTCGGAGCTGACGCTCTGCTGTTTGGCGTGGGGATCGCCGCCCAATAGCTTGACCAGGGCATCGGTTGAAACGGACAGCGTCCAGATGACAGGTCGCATGACTTGCGAAAGGATGATCAGCGGAGGGGCCAGAACCTTCGTGAAGCCAACCGCGTTTTGCATGGCCAACCTCTTGGGCACGAGCTCTCCCAGCACCAGGGATAGATATGCCACCAGCAACGTCATTCCGATGAACGACACCGGCACTGCCGCGGGGCCCAACCCCATACCTTCCAGCAGGGGTGCCACATCGGGGGCAATCGTGGAAGCACCATAAGCGGCTGAGAAAAAGCCCGAAAGCGTCACACCAATCTGAACAGTTGAGAGGAATCGATTGGGATTCCGGGCCAAAGCGGCAGTCCTGGCCCCGCGCTTCCCAAGCCTCTCTATCTGACGCACCTGGCTCTCGCGAAGGGACACCAACGCCATTTCCGTACCGGCGAAGACCCCTCCCAGCAGCACAAAAAAGAGAACCAACAAGAAATTGACCAAGGTGCCGCTGTCCATGAGCAGACACTACCGAACCCCGGCTGACTGCGCAGGCTTGCACGTCGCCGCTGAACAGCACCCTTGATGAAGTGGTTCGCGGTTCCAAGGCTGCGGGAAAAACACAGCTTCCGGCGGCAGGATCACACGGTGAACCACTACGCTGATTTGTACGTCGTCACCAGAGCATCCGCCGCAGGCCAGCGCTGGCAGGATGAGGCGTCCATTCATTCGCCAGATCGTCACTAGAGAAACGAGCCGTTGCATGAACATCTCCTTCCGCAGAAGCGTTTTCGTCGGCATGGCCGGACTATCCCTGGCCGGCTCCGCCGCCGGCTGCGCGCCGGGGCAGGCCACCGGCACCGAGGGAACCAGTGCCGACCCGTCAGCCGCCGCGGGCAGCTCCAGCTACAAGGACGGCAACTACAGCGCGGACGGCAACTACGTCTCACCGAACGGCACCGAGACGGTGGGTGTCACCCTGACCCTGGCCGGCGGAGCCGTCTCCGACGTCCAGATCACCCAGCATCCGTCCAACCCGAACACCGAGAAGTTCCAGGGCGAATTCGCCGGTGGCATCAAGTCCCAGATCGTCGGCAAGAGCCTCGACGAGATCAAGGTCTCAAAAGTTGCCGGTTCGTCACTGACGAGCGGCGGCTTCAACCAGGCCGTGGACAAGATCAAAGCCGACGCCAAGTCATAAACAGCACGTCATAACCAGCCAGTCATAAACAGCCAGTAACCGCAGGAGGAAACGTGCCGCATCCGGGCTGGACCGATTTCAGTTTCGACGGGATCGGTACCCGCTGGGACATCTCGACACCGTCCCTGCTGTCCGGCACGCTCCGCCGCCGGCTGCTGGCTACCGTGGCGGACTACGACGCCGCGTGGTCCC
>DATITT010000018.1:0-2700 GCA_035467435.1 Arthrobacter sp.
GAGGCCAGCAGCATCCGCAGCCGGGTTGGAGCGGTCCTGATCCGCCCCGCCAGCGCCGCCCCCGAGGCCATGCCAAGACCAAACGACGCGGCCAGCAGACCGTACTGCGTTTCGGTGGCGCCGAGCTCGTCGCGGGCCAGGAACACCTCAAGGACATTGGTCGCCTCGCCGACGGTGATGAAGAACAGCGCTCCGAGGACCAGGGCCCAGACCAGGCCGTCGCGCCGGATCAGGCGCAGCCCGTCCAGCAGGGCCGGAGGCTCCTTGCCGACCCGCTCGGCGGCCGTGCCGCGGCGGGTCCGGATCAGCATGGCACCGGCGGCCATCAACAGGTAACAGCCGCTGGCCACAGCAAACACCAGACCGGATCCGCCCCAACCGCTGAGCAGCCCTCCGGCCGCCGGTCCCACCATGCCGGCGATCATGATGGTTGCCTGCATGGTGCCCAGCGCCCGCGGGGTCCGTTCTTCGCCCACGATCCGGGGCAGCAGGGCCTGCCAGGTCGGCCCGGCCACGGCCTGCGCGGTGTCCAGGAGGAAAGTCATGGCGAACAGCACCGGAAGGTAGTTGTCCAGATACTGCATGCCCAGCCCCATCCCGGCGACCGCCGCGGCACTGACCACGGAGGACGCCGTCGCCAGCGTCCTGGAATCCCGGGTGTCGGCCAGCCGGCCTGCCCACGGCGCCAGCAGCACCAGCGGGAGCGCCGAGCAGAGCAGGTAGGCCGCCACGAGCCAGGGGCCGGCGATGGCTGTCTGGCCGGCGGCGGCGAGATTCTGCAGGTGTAGCATGACGCTGATGATGACGGCGCCCATGCCGGCCGTGGCGATGAAGCGGGCGCTGCTGGCGAGGACGAAATCCCGGTTGCGCCAAAGGGGCCGTGCGGCCCCGGGGGCAGCTGGCTGGTTTTGAAAAACCCGTTTCATAAACGGCAACGTACTCTGCGGCGCAATACAGTGTCAAGCATTTCTTTCATAGTTTTCGGGTGCTCGGTAGACTGGTGGTGTGAATGCAGAAACCCCAATGGCGGAGTCACCGGTCCCGCCGGCCACGAAAGGCCGGCAGCGTCCGGAAAAAAACGTGGAGATCACAGACCCGAAGGCGATCCGGGCGCTGGCCCATGCCGCCCGGCTGGAGGTCATCTCTGAACTGTATTCGACCCAGGTGAGCCGGACGGCCACCGAACTTGCCGCGCAGACCGGCCTCACTCCGAGCGCCATGAGTTACCACCTGCGCGCGCTGCAGAAGTGGGGCATCGTGGTGCCGGCCCCCACCGCCGGCGACGCCAGGGAGCGCCGCTGGAAAGCCGCGGGCACCGACTTCACCATCAACTCGGGCGGCGGAGTGGCGAGCCCCGAATTCGCCGTGCTGGACCTTGAACTGGACGCCTACCGCCGGCGCGTCAGCGCTTACGCCAGGACCCGGGACGAACAGCGCCAGCGCGGCGAGGCCGTGGACGGGCCCTCCTCCGTGGTGCTGGCCAGCAACCTGCTCTACCTCACCCAGGAGCAGCGGGCCGAGCTGAACAACCGGCTCTTTGAGCTGCTGCGGGACTACGAACTGGAGGACCCGGACCAGGTCCCCGAAGGAGCCGAGCGCATGGCGACCCTGTGGTCGATGATCCCGGATGACCGCGGAAAGCCCCGGGCGAACCCCTCCGGCAACCCCGCCTGACAGCATCCCGGGCCGCCATGGCCTGCCCCGGTGGAGGCGTGCCCCACGCGGGTTCATGACGTCCGGAAGTCGTGTCCGGGGGCCCTCCGTTTCAGGCTGGATGCGCGGGAATCCGCAAAATATGGTGAACTAGGCGGGTATGGGCGTATCTGCCCGAGCAACCTTTTTCTGTAGGAGCACCGTGCCAAGCAAGGCCAAAACCGGTAAGAAACTCGTGATTGTGGAGTCTCCCGCCAAGAGCAAGACCATCGCCAAGTACCTCGGCGAGGGCTTCATCGTTGAGGCCTCCATTGGTCACATCCGCGACCTCCCGCAGCCTTCGGAACTGCCGGCCGAGCTGAAGAAGACCTCGGTGGGCAAGTTCGCTGTCGACGTTGATAACGACTTCAAGCCGTACTACGTGGTGTCCCCGGACAAGAAGAAAAAGGTCGCCGAACTTAAGGCCCAGCTCAAAGACGCTGACGCTCTTTATCTCGCAACCGATGGGGACCGCGAGGGCGAGGCCATCGCGTGGCACCTGCTGGAAGTACTCAAGCCCAAGGTGCCCGTTTACCGGATGACCTTCGGTGAAATCACCAAGGAAGCCATCCAACGCGCCATGGGCAACCTGCGCGACGTCGACCAGGACCTCGTCGACGCACAGGAAACCCGCCGCGTGCTGGACCGCCTCTACGGCTACGAGATCTCCCCGGTGCTGTGGCGCAAGGTGGCCCGCGGCCTCTCCGCCGGCCGCGTGCAGTCCGTGGTGACCCGCATGGTCGTGGACCGCGAGCGTGACCGGATGGCCTTCAAATCGGCCTCCTACTGGGACCTGACCGGCCAGTTCGGCGCCGGGTCCGGCTCGTTCAAGGCGAAACTGGCCATGGTCGACGGCGCCAAGGTCGCCAGCGGCCGCGACTTCAACGACAACGGCGAGCTCACCTCCCGCAACGCCGTGCACCTCAACGAGGACCTCGCCACCTCCCTCGCCGCCGGCCTGCAGGACGCCGATTTCCGCGTCCGCTCCGTCGACACCAAGCCGTACAC
>DATITT010000019.1:0-10864 GCA_035467435.1 Arthrobacter sp.
AAAGATCCTTGTGAATGAACTTGGCGGGGCCGGTGGGTTCGTAGTTCCTGGCGGCGAGCCGGGGCCCCACAGTGTCCAGGACGCGGCTGCCGGCCAGTCCGCCCGCGAGCACCTCGTACAGCGCGGCAACGTCCAGGCCCGAGCGTTCGGCGAGCTCGGCAGCTTCGGCGAGCGCCGCCGTCGTAGTTCCGACGATGAGCTGGTTGCACGCCTTGGCCAGCGATCCCGAACCCAGGGGACCGAGCCTGCGCACCGTACTGCCCATGGCATTGAAGAGCGGCAGGAGCCGCTGGAAGTCCCCGGCACTGGCGCCCGCCATGATGGCCAGGGTCCCGTCCATGGCGCCTTGGGTGCCCCCGCTGACGGGAGCGTCGACGACGACGGCGTTGCCGCCGCTCGCCCGGGCCACCGTGGCACCGAACTCCTGCACCGCGGCGGGCGAGACGCTGCTCATGACCACCACGGTGGTTCCGGCTGCCGGCGGTTTCGCGGCCCAGCCGGCGAGGAGTTCCGCGGCTGCGTTTTCGATATGGGAGAGATCCGGGAGCATAAAGATGATGACCGGTGTGTCCCGGAGTTCTTCGACCCCGGCCGCGCGGGCGCCGCCGAGGGCCTCGAACCGCTCAAGGGCCGCCAGGGACCGGTTCCAGGCGGTGACGGCCCACCCCGCGTTGAGGAGGTTGGCGGCCATCGGCGCCCCCATCAGGCCCAGGCCCACAAAGCCGGCTTCCTTACGGTCCCATTCCATACTGCCTCACTTCGTTGTGGATTACTCTTCGAAATCTGTTCAGTATCCTAGCCGCCATTCAGTATGATGAACACTATGACGTCTAAAACCACCGTCGCGATCGCAGTCCCGCTCGAAGCCGAGCTTGTGGAGCGCATCCGCGCAGTAGATCCCTCCGTTACTGTCCTCTACGAACCCGAACTGTTGCCTCCGGAACGCTTCCCCGCAGACCACTCAGGAGATCCGGACTTCCGCCGGACCCCGGAACAGGAGCAGCGCTACTGGGACATGCTCAATAAGGCGCAGGTCCTGTACGGGTTCCCCAACGAGAGCCCGGCGGGCTTGGCACGGATTGCCGGCAGCAACCCCCATCTCGAGTGGATCCATGCCATGGCGGCCGGCGCCGGCGGTGCCGTGAAGGCATCGGGGCTGGATGCCGGGGCGCTGCAGAAGTTCAAGGTCACCACTTCTGCCGGCGTCCACGCCCTGCCGCTCGCCGAGTTCGCCGCACTCGGAATCCTCAACGGCTTCAAGCGCAGCGCGGAACTGGCCCAGGACCAGGCGGCCGGGGTCTGGCCCGAGCTGCGCACGCCCACCCGGCTGGTCAACGGCTCCCACCTGGTGGTCACCGGGCTCGGCGAGATCGGGCTGGAGACTGCCCGGATCGCCCGTGCGCTCGGGATGACCGTCAGCGGCACCAAGAGGTCCATTGAGCCCATCGATGGCATCCAGGACGTTGCAGGCAACGACGGCCTCGCCGGCCTGCTGGCCACGGCGGACGCCGTCGTCAACACCCTTCCCGGCACGCCCTATACGGAGGGTCTCTTCAGCCGCGAAGTCTTTGCGGCGATGAAGCCGGGGACCGTCATGGTGAACGTGGGCCGCGGCACCGTCGTGGACGAGGACGCACTGCTGGAAGCACTCGACAACGGCCAGGTTTCGTATGCGTGCCTTGACGTGTTTGCCGTCGAGCCGCTCCCGCAGGACAGCCCGCTGTGGCACCACCCCAGGGTAATGGTGTCCCCGCACACCTCGGCTCTCAGCGCGGCCGAGAACCGGCTGATCACGGAACGCTTCTGCAGCAACCTGCGTACTTTCCTCGACGGCGGCGAGCTCCCCCACGTCGTCGACACGGTTCACTTCTACTAGGTCCCGTTCTACCAGGTCGCGCGGCCTGGCCCGCAGTACCCGCACGGGGGATGTCCAGGCTCCCGGGCCCTGCGGCTCCCGGGCCCTGCGGCTCCGGGGCCTCCGGCGGCTCCGGGCCCTCCGGCGGCCTGGACCTGAGGGCCTGGCCTGGCGGCTCGTTCCGCAACCATCAGGGCGGCTCCTCCGATACGAACGGCAACCCAAACATTGGATTCGAAATAGGAATCTGACTTTCGGAGGTGCAGTTCAAAACGGCGGAGCCGCCCTCTTCTGTGTGGGTGTGCGGGAGGAGTGGCGACCCGGTTCGTCCCTTGCGGCGCGCTGGCCGCATCGCGACGCGGTTCCTTCCCGGCGACGCGCCTCGTTCTCAGCGACGCGCGGCCTACTTGGCGCCCCGGTAATCCCGTGTCGCCCGACATTTCCCGCCTCACCGGGCATTTGCAGCGTCGCAAGGTAGTCCTGCGCCTGTGCGGTTTCCCGCATCCCCAGGCATCCCTGCCATTCGGCACGGCCAAGCACTCCGGTGTCGCCGCCATTCCGTACCCCAGGCACGCCCCGAAATACGGGAAGGCCGTGGTCCTTCCCGGAGGGAAGGGCCACGGCCTGGAATCCAGCCGGCGGGCAGCTGAGCGCTCAGGAGCGTCTAGCTGGCGTCCTCCTTCAGGAGGAGGTCGCGCCCCACTGTTTCCGGGGTAAAGAATGTGGTGATGAAGGAGATGGCAGCCAGTACCAGCGAGTAAATGGCGAGTACCAGCCAGGAGTGATCAGTGGCGGCCAGGAGGGCGGCACCCACCAGCGGCACCAGTCCGCCGGCGAAGACGGCAGAGAGTTCGCGGCTCATGGCCACGCCGGTGAACCGGTATTGGGAGCCGAAGAGTTCCGGCAGGAGCGGGCACTGCGGCCCGAGCATGGACTGAACACCCAGGGCGATACCCACCACCATGACTATCCAGATAAGCGTGACATTGCCCAGCGTCACCAGATAGAACGCCGGAAGCGCGATGAGGGCCTGGAAGAGAGCGCCGTAGCGGTAGACGGGCACACGCCCGAACCTGTCCGACAGCGCACCGAAAGTCACCACCATCACGGCGGCGAAGCCTGCGGCAATGAGCAGGCCCACCGGGCCAATGAACTTGTCCCCCGGGAACACCCCGTCCTTTGACGCCATAAAGGCGATGAGCAGGGCGGAGTAGATCGAGGAATTGCCGTTCTCACCCATCCTCAGGCCAATGCCGATCAGCACGTTCTTCTTGGAGTGCTTCCAGAGCTGGCCGAGGGGGTTCTTGGCCACGCTCTTGTGCTTTTCCAGCTCCTGGAAAACGGGCGTTTCCTTCAGCCGCAGCCGGATGAAGATGGCCACCGCAATCAGGACCACGCTGGCAAGGAACGGCACCCGCCACAGCCAGCCCTCCAGGACGTCCTTGTCAGCCATGGCAATCAGGGCAAACGTTCCGGCCCCCAGGAGGGTACCCAGCTGGATCCCGACGAACGGGAGGGAGGCGAAGAAGCCCCGGCGGTGGCGCGGTGCGACTTCGGAAATCAGCGTCGTGGCGCCCGCCTGCTCGGCGCCGGCGCCCAGTCCCTGGAGGATGCGCAATGTCACCAGGAGGACTGCTCCCAGCATGCCGGCCTGTTCGAAGGTCGGCAGCAGGCCGATGGCAAAGCTTGCGGTACCCATCAGGCCGATCGTGAGGATGAGGACCAGTTTGCGGCCGAACCTGTCGCCGATGTGGCCGAAGATCATTCCGCCGAACGGCCGGGCCGCGAAACCCACCCCGTAGGTGGCAAACGAGGCGATCAGGGCGCCGTCCTCGCCGAGCGGCGAGAAGAACAGCGGGCCGAAGATCAGCGCCGAGGCCAGGCCGTAAATGTAGAAGTCGTAGTACTCCAGAGCGGAGCCCACGGAGCTGGCAAGAGTTGCCCTTCGCAGCTGTTCCGGATCGACGACGGCGCCGTCCGCTTTAGCCAGCGGTGTATTAGTACTAGTAGTCACAAGCACTCCCTCAAGAACACTCCAGACCCCCGTTGGCCTGGTGGGATATGAACAACCCCCGAGGGGTCGATCACCATGTTGAACAGCGTACAACAGGCTGATCGATTCGACTACGTCTTATCAGATTTATTTCGGAGCCGCTCTGGGACTGGCTCCGCCCGGTGCTACCCCATCGGATTGCCCAGGGACCGGGCCAGTTCCTTCAGCTCTTTCACCATCAGGGCGCCCTGCTCCTCTGAATAGGTTGCCTTCAGTGCGGTGACAGAAAGTCCCAGGCTGGGACCGTGCGCACCACGGGTAGGCACCGAGACGGCCAGGCATACAACCCCGGTCGTGGATTCCTCATCCTCGAACGCGTAGCCCTGTTCCCGAATGACGGCGAGCTGGGCCTTGAGCTCGGCTCCGGTGCGCAGGGACTTCGGAGTCAGGACGGGCAACTCGGCGTCATCAGGGAACATCTCGGCCACATCATGGTCGTGCAGTCGCGCAATGAGTGCTTTGCCGACGGCGCAGAGGGACACCGGCATCTTGTCGCCGATGTTGGAGGTGAGGCGAACCGCGGGATGGCCTTCGTAGCGGGCCAGGTAAATGACGTTGCTTCCATCGAGCATGGCGATGCGGACCGTTTCACCCGAGAGGGTGGGCGCCTGTTCACAGAACCGGTAGAACTCCTGGACCTCGTCAAGCCGGCTCAGGTACGCCGCGCCCAGCTCGACGAGCTTTCGTCCGAGCGTGAATTCGGCACCCTGGCGGTTGATGAGCCTTGCCTCCTCGAGCGCAAGCAGGAGGTTCGAGGTCGAGGATTTGGGGATGCCCAGTTCCCTGGCGAGGTCGCTCAGGGTCAGCCGCCCGGTCGCAGAGGCGGCCAACGCCTCCAGCACAGCAGCCGCACGGGTGACCGCCGGCGCGGGTGAGGCGCTCCCCGATCCGTCAGTGGTGCGGGAAACTCGGGAATCGGCCATGATTCTCCTTCACGGATCGCGCGCATGGCGCCGGCGCCATGCATTCGGGTGCTGTTCAGTCAGTTGAACACTAACCATCATAGTGTCGGGCGCGCGGAACCGCGCTCCAGGGGCTGCGGTTCGAGGTCAAATGCTGGGCGTGGTCAGGCAACGGCGGCTGCAAAAGCCATCAACCGACGGCTATCACCGGATTCGTCAGCTCGCCGATGCCTTCAATATGGCAACTGACGGTGTCGCCGGCGACCAGGCGCGCGCACTCGGCAGGGAAACCCGTCAGCACCAGGTCGCCAGGGTGCAGCGTCATAAAGGACGTCAGGTAAACGAGGATTTCATCCACCCCCCAGCCGAGATCAGCAGTGCTTGCGGCCCTGAGCTCGGCGCCGTTGTGCCTGATGCCGATCGCCAGGTCGGCCCCGTTGAGGCCCGTGACGATCCATGGCCCGGCCGGAGTAAACGTGTCCTGGCTCTTGGCGCTGATCCACAACTCATCCGACTGCTGCAGGTCCCTGGCGGAGACATCATTTCCAACGGTGAAACCCAGAACTGCGGTCCGTGCGTTGCCGAGCGTCAGCCCCCGGACTTTGCTTCCGATGACGATTGTCAGTTCCGCTTCCGGGTCAACCCGGCCCACCCCTGGCCCCAGTTCTAGTGCATCTCCCGGACCGACCACACTGGTCGCGGCCTTGTGGAAGGCCTGCGGCGGGAGGTCGCGGCCCGCCTGGCCGGTGTTGTGTGCCATCCCCAGAACGTTGGCCGGGACACTTGGTGCCAGGAACAGGAACGAGTCCTGGTCAACGGTGTCGCCGGTTGCCCATCCCCTGCGGGGTGCGCTGCCGGCGTTCGCCGGGGAATTTGGGAACGGTGACTTGATCACCGTCCACACTCTTCCTGCTTCACTGTCGAAGTCCGGGGCATCGTTGGCGACGAAATGGTGCTCGGCCCCGGAGCCCGCGGACAACGGCCGGACGCGGGCAATGCGGAGGGCACTCGAGGGGTTCATGAAGACATCCTAGGTCGCGGGCAGGGGCAGGTACGGAATGTGTCAGTCCAGGCCAACCTCCGGCCATGCTGCCCACCGGCCGCTGATTACGCCATCGAATAGGCATTACCGCAGGTCCGAATCGCCGCCGCGTGTTTCGCGTTTCGAAAAATTCACTGTATATTCATATCCAAGCCTTCCACCGCGGCATCCCCCAATAGTCGCGGTGGAAGGCTTTTCCACTGCCCCGGCATGTGCGATAGGCAACGCAGGGTATACAGGGGTGATGCAGCGTCTAGGCCGCGTCTGCGGTGGCCTCCCGGAGTCGCCAGCCGCCGCCCAGGCCGTCACGGATGATTTCCATCGTGGTGAGGGCAGACCCCGAATTTCGGCCAAGCCTCGCCTGGACCTGCCAGACCTCGACGTCGACGCGGCTCAGTCCTTTGGGCATCCGCCGCTCGGCCTCCCACCAGCTCACCCGCTCGAACCAGCGGACCGGCTCAGCGCCGACAATCCATTCGCGGCCGGCGCGCAGCACCGCGCGGGGCCTTCCATCCGGGCCCGATTTCACCATGACGTGTTCCATGCCAGCCACGGTAAGGCGGGGCTCGGACATTATCTCCAGCCGTGCTCCGACTCCGGGGGACCATCCGCAGCCATCCCCTGAATCCCACTCCCCCCGGTTCCCCGGACTCTGGCCCGTCAGCGGGTAGCCGTCACCCGACCCTGTCGCACTAGGATCAACGGATGGGGAACATTTTTATCTACGGCGGCTGTGTCACGAGAGATGCTTTCGAGCACCTTGAAGGGCACACGCTTCTCGCATATGTGGCACGGCAGTCGTTGATCAGTGCAGCGTCAGCCGGCACGAAGATACTCGGGACCGGAGCCATGGCCTCCGCGTTCCAGAACCGCTCCTTGGACGGCGACATCCAATCCTCCTTGTTTCCCACGCTACGCAGGCGGGCGGCCGAAGCGGACCTGGTCCTGATGGACCTACTCAGCGAACGGCTCGGTGTCTTCTCCCTGGCGGACGGCACATACGTGACGAACTCGCGGGAGCTGCGCGCCAGTGGCAGGCTGGGCGATTTGAAACCCAAAGCGACAGCCTTCGGCACCGATCGGCATTTCGGCCTATGGCAGCGGGCAGTGTCCCGGCTGATTCGGAACCTGGCCGATGCGGAACTCACGAGCAAGGTCCTGGTCATCGAGACCCCTTGGGCAGAGCGGACGGACACGGGCGAGCACGTCACTCCGTTCCGCGGTATACCGGCAGCAGAAGCCAACGAAATGTACCTGCGCTACTACGCACATCTCCGGGAACTGGGACTTCGGTCCGCCCGACTACCGGACGAGCTGGCCGTCTCATCGCTCACGCATAAGTGGGGGCCAGATCCTTATCACTACATCGACCCCGCCTACCACTGGATGCGGGAACAAATAAACGCAGCAATCTGAACAAAAAAAGGCACCCTCCACCGGGTGCCTTTTTCGTTCCCAAACGCCGGTAATCACTGGCTACTGTCCGGCGGTGGCAACGCGGTGCTCATCGAACATCCCAGGTGCGGCGTCCACCCCGAATACCTTCATCTCTCCCGCTTGGCCGTCACGGCAGGCCGGCGAGTCAAGAAGCGCCAGGTAATCGGATACGCCGGCAACCCCTCCGGCTACTTCCGCGACGGGTCGGCCAGCACCTGCCGCCGTCGCTGTACCTATGGCTCACGGCGGCCGCAACGGTCATCACCGCGGCGTCCGCCACGCTGGCCCGCATCAGCGCCATTCCCGGCATCATCGAGTGGACCCGGGCCTATCTGCCCCGGCCGGCCCCGGACAAGCAGTAGCTTCACCGCCCCGCACCCTTCACCGGGTGCGGGGCTTTTCTGCGTCATGCCACACTGGCCGGCTCTCTTGCAGACCGGTTCTTCCTGCTACGGGTGCCGTGAACTCCGGAACACCATGCTCCGCACCAGCGTTCACGTGCGCCATGCAGTCCTCGCAGAAGACGCCCTCCGCGATCTTGCCGCAACACTGACACCGGTGCTCGGTCGATCTGGTTTCCATGCCGTATTCGGCCATATCTTCATGGTCCTCTGCGGGCCCCTCGAGGTAAAGAGCCCGGACGCGCCCGGCCATCGGTCCCCCCCAAGCTGGCTCCAGGTTCATGGGGGCCGCTGGAGCCAGCCACGGGGACTCGGCACCGTGCTGGGAGTGCTGAGAGGCAATGTCTCCCACGGACAGTGCCACGTCCCAAGGTCAAGGTACGGGCGGGAACTGTGCTTTTCCTTGGGGCTACCATGCGGCCATGGCATCTCTGGGGACTCAGCTACCGCAGGCCACTGGAGCGGCTGTAACTCTACGGAGCTCGACGGAATACGCGGGAAGAACTTCGCGGAACTCGACACGCCCGGGATACACCAAAAAGCCCCGCCATTCCGGGGGTAAACCGGAGGGGCGGGGCTGCGTAATCTGGTGGGTCCTACCGGGATCGAACCGATGACATCCACGGTGTAAACGTGGCGCTCTACCAGCTGAGCTAAAGACCCAAACCGCTGATTCCACGCTTCCGCGCTTCAACCAACGAACAGTTACTGTACCGGATCAACCCGGCTGAACGCCAATCGGCCCCAGGGCGTCCCAGAGCGGCTCAGAGCGGCGGGAGTTCGGCGGCGAGCCAGGTGAGTGATTCGCTGACGCCGGCCTCAAGCTTGACGGTCGCGAGCTCGTCCCCGCGGGTCTGGCCCCGGTTGATGATGACGACTGGCTTTCCGTGCTTGGCCGCGTGCCGGGCAAACCGCAGGCCGCTCATCACCGTCAGCGAGGAGCCGGCAACCACAAGGGCACCGGCCTCATCCACCATGGCGTAGGAGCGTTCCACCCGGTCTTTGGGGACGTTCTCGCCGAAGTACACGAAATCGGGTTTGAGCGTGCCGCCGCAGGCCGGGCAGTGGGCCACGACAAAACTCTCAATCAGGTCCTCGTCCTCGACCGTGGCGTCGGCATCCGGAGCCATTTCCACCGCACCGGCGGCCAGTGCCCGCTCCAGGAAACCGGGGTTGAGTTCGGCCAGCACCCCCGCCAGCAGCGTTCGGCTGTACCGCCGGTGGCAGGCCAGGCAGACCACCTGGTCGAACCGGCCGTGCAGGTCCACCACGTTCACGCTGCCGGCGTCCTCGTGCAGCCGGTCCACGTTCTGGGTGATGAGTCCGGTCAGCAGTCCGCGGTGCTCCAGCCGGGCGACGGCGGCGTGGCCGTCATTAGGGTCGGCGCGGCGCAGGTGGGACCAGCCGATGTGGTTGCGGGCCCAGTAGCGGCGCCGGTTGTCCGGCTCGCCGATGAATTCCTGGTAGGTCATGGGAGCCCGCGGGGCGGCGCCCGGGCCGCGGTAGTCGGGGATGCCGGAATCCGTGCTCAGGCCGGCACCGGTCAGCAGCGCGAAGCGCTCCCCCGCCAGAATGCCGTGGATTTCCTGCAGGACCGCGAGCTCGTCGCGGGCCGGCTCCGCGGCGGGGATCGGGGGCACGCTGGCAAAGCCGGTCATGCCGATCCCGGGCCGCCGCGTCCTCACCGGGTCAGTTCCCTGCGAGGCCCGCCAGGGCGGCGCGGTAGCCGGCGAAGTCCCGGGCCTGGCCGCGGGGATTCACCACCACGTACCGCACGGTTCCGCCCGCGTCGATGATGAAGGTTCCGCGCTTCGCCATGCCGCTTCCGGGGTCGAATACCCCGTACTGCTCGGCGGCGGCCCCATGCGGCCAGAAGTCGGCCAGCAGGTCGAAGAAGTAGCCTTCCTTCTCCGCATAGGCCCGCTGGGCGAACTTGCTGTCCACCGAGATACCGAGCACGACGGCGCCAGCGTCCTCGAACAGCGCCAGGTTGTCCCGGATTTCACACAGCTCCCCCGTGCAGATGCCGGAGAAGGCGAACGGGAAGAACACGAGGACGACGTTGCGTCCCCGGAGTTCTGAAAGCCTCACGGGTTCGCCGTACTGGTTCAGCAGCTCGAAGTCCGGGGCTGCCTCGCCGACGGCGGGCACGGCCCGCGCTTCGACTGCCTGGTCCGCGATGGTGCGAACCGCTCCGGCTGGGGTCACTTGTTCTTCCGAGTGACCCGGGTGGCGCTCCAGTCCTTGGAGACGCCGGCGGAGGTGGTGTAGTGCAGTCCTGCGGTGGGTGCGGCATCCTGGATGTCCGCCGGGGAAACGTAGCCCACCCGGCCGGACTTGGGGGTCAGCACCCAGATTACGCCGCCCTCAGCCAGGGTGGTCAGCGAGTCGACCAAGGTGTCAACGAGATCGCCGTCGCCGGTCCGCCACCAAAGAATGACGGCGTCGACTACCTCGTGGTCGTCCTCATCGAAGAGTTCGGAGCCGGTGAGATCTTCGATGTCGTCGCGCAAATCGAAGTCGACGTCATCGTCATAACCGAATTCCTGAATCAAGTCCCCGGTTTTGAAACCCAGTTTTTCCGCCACATTTACCGAAGTGGCGGCGTCGGCCTCGCTCACGTGTTGCTCCTATGCTTGGTGTTTTCAAAAGCTCTAGTGATTTCCATTACTCCAAGCCAACACCCTTTGCGCCTGCGCTTCAAGCTGTTGGCCCCGCGATCCGCATATTCTGCGTCACACACGGCGATCCGAGCACCGCCGGGCGGTACGTCGTCACACAACCAGTATGCCGGTCAAATACGACTGGATCCCCATGCGAGAGCTACGCATCCCCGAGCGGTCACAGCTAGAGTGGCTGATGACGACTACGCCTGCGAGGGCGGACGCCCGGCTGACCAAGGCGGGCACAGTTGTGATTGGACCTTGCCCGGCGCACATGATCGGGCAGTTGTAACCGAGACGTCGCACACGTCGCGTTCACGCCAGGCAGTTACCCTGCCGGAGCTGAGGGCGCCGATGAATGCGCTCAAAGAGAGGTTGGACGTGGCTGCAGGAGAAGAGACCTCCCATATCCTCAGCGGGTTGACTAACCAGCTGCCTGATCGTGATCCGGAAGAGACCGCCGAGTGGCTGGAGTCCCTGGATACGCTGATTCAGGAACAGGGCACCGAGC
>DATITT010000020.1:0-2182 GCA_035467435.1 Arthrobacter sp.
GTCTAGGGGCGGGTTCGTGTCCGGTTCCTCACCCCGCGGGTGTCGGTGGTGCAGCTCGTAGGTGCCGAACACATCAGAAGAGGTGGACCCTGAATGGCCGAATTTGCCGCGAAGGACCTCCGCGAGGGCGTCCAGCGACGCGTGGAGCATCCGTCCGGCGAACTGAAGTTCAGGGCTGTCGCTGCGCTGGGCCTGGGCTGCCAGCTCCTGGGCGTAGGCCACCGTGGCCGGCAAGGAGCCGCGCTGCTCGATTTCACGGAAGTAATAGGTTTCATGGAACGCCAGCAGATCTATGCTCACCGCAGCCACGTTTCCGGCCATTGATTCCAGCAGTCCGGCAGCGTGCTTGGGATCCAGCGACAAGACACCCGCCGGACCTGCAGCCTCCTTGAACAGGCTCAGCTGGTGGGCAAGGGTCCGGCGGCGGTTCAGGGCCGGGTACGTCTGCAGGATCCAGGTGACCGTCGCCGTCAGCAACCCGAAGCCGGTGACGGCCTGGAGGGCCACAACCAGCCTGAGCAGCGGATCCGCCGGCACGATTTCGCCGAACCCCACAGTGGAAAGAGTGACAAGGGAGATGTAGAGCGCTTCGGCAAAGTCGTCCCGCTGGGGAACCCCGGCTCCGTGAATAAAACCGGCCGGCAGATGGGGCAGATAGAGCAGGGCCCAGCCGATGGCCGCCAGGGCTGCCCAGGCGCCAATGACAGCGGCCATGGCCAAAGGTGCTGCGATGAAGGAGCCCCGGCCCCGCAGTTTTCTGGACACCAGCCAGAATCCGCGCATGATCGCCCGGCCCAGAGGACCGGAACCGTGCGGGTAGAGGAGCGTACGAAAGACGTCAACGAGCATCAGCAGAACCAGCCCGGCCCCCAA
The DNA here is from genome assembly GCA_035467435.1 of Arthrobacter sp. GTDB lineage: Bacteria > Actinomycetota > Actinomycetes > Actinomycetales > Micrococcaceae > Arthrobacter. Next base: position 874 of record DATITT010000020.1, read on the forward strand.
AATCGTCCAGAGCGTGCCCTCGAAGTCCATGCCTCATCTTAGAGGCGGCGCCCTGGGCACAGTGACAGATAGAGGGACCCCGCAGTGCTGGGCACTGCGGGGTCCCTCGCTGGCTGGATGCCGGTTACTCGGATCCGGGTTTCTGTTCCCGATCCCGGAGGTTCTTCTTGATCTCGTCGAACTTCTCCTTGATGACCCGTTCCGCGTCGGCGAGGGTTTTGCCGGCCGTGCTCAGGGGATCCATCTGGAGATAGACGTTCTGACTTACAGGCAGGTCGTACTCGTCCTTCAGATGAGTGCCGCCGCCCACGCCCTGAAGAGACAGGTACACCATGGCGTCGGTCCGGGCCACGCCGGAGAGTGTTCCGAAGACGACTGTGAAGTCGTTAGCCTGGAAGCTGACGGTCTGGCCGATGTGGCTGCGGTCCAGGTCACCCGCTGCGACCGGCTTCTCGGACTGAGTTCCGCTGTAGCTCATGAACTTCTCCTAATGGTCGAGTGACATGTACCTCAGCAGTCTAGCCAAAGGGGCCCGGGAAGGTCCGGCGGTTGTCGCCGGGAGCCACACTCGGCGGCTTGGGGTTTCGCGCCCGGGGGGCGAGCCAGCAGACTGTCCTGATGGAATGGACGCGTGTGAGGGACTGGCTGATCGGTGCTGCGGGGATGGTCCTCCTCCTGGCGGTGATGGGTGTGATCCTTTGGTGGGCTGCGAGCGACCCGGCAGGCGGGGGCGAGGCAGGGCCTGTGCCGCCGCCGGTGGGCGTCGACCGCCCGCCGGCCGCACAGCCTCCCGTCGGCCTGCGCGGCGACGAAGTGTGGCTCGCCGACGTTGCGCTGGACGCTGGGACAGTGGTGGCCGCGGGCTCGATCCTCCGCGACGTCAAGACCGTCGGGCAGGACGTGGTTGCGGGCCCGGACGGGCTGGTCGCTGCACAGCTCGCCGTGGATGCGACCGTGCCGTTCGATGTCGTCGCCAACAAGCTCGGCAACGGGACAGCGGTCCGCTCCGCCGGCGGAGGCCAGGTGATGGTGATTCGCACCGTCAACGCCTTGGGGCGCGACCTGCTGGTCACCGCCACCGGCACGGTCGAGGTCGTGGCGGGCAGGCTCATTGTCGAACCACGCTCGATCGACCTAGGGGGGCCGGACTTCCTCTCCGACGCCATCGCCACGGTCGTGCGCGGGCTCGTGACCATCGAGCACGACATCGAGGGTTTGCCCGAGGGCCTCGTGCTGCAGGACGTCGCCGTTCAGGACGACGGCTTCCGCGCCAACCTCCGGGGCGAGGACATCAAGCTCGTCCCGTAAC
>DATITT010000021.1:0-9233 GCA_035467435.1 Arthrobacter sp.
CGGACCACGATGGCGCGCAGGCGCAGGCCGTGCCCGCCGCCGGCCTTTTCGATCAGGAGGCGGGCCAGGAGCCGGCCGATGCGTCCGAAGCCGTAGAGGACGACGTCGGTGCTGGTGCGGTCGTCGCCGCCGCGTTTGCCAACCACCGCGGCGAGCTCCTCGCGGAGGAACTCGTCCAGGGTCGCGCCGTTGCCCTCGACGCGGTATTTCTCGGTGAGGCGCGCAATGTCGATGGCTGCGGCGCCGAGCTCCAGTTTGGTCAGGGCGTCCAGCAGCGGGGCGGTCTCTTCGAGACGCAGTTCTTCCTTGCTCATCCGGCGGGCGAAACGGTGTGCCTTGAGGATGTTCATGGTGGACTTGTTGATCAGGCTGCGGCCGTGGATGGACGTGACCACGTTGTTCTCGCGGTACAGCCGGCCGATCACCGGGATCATGGCCTCGGCGAGCGCCTCCCGGCCCATCCACGTATCAAGACAAGAATCTGACGTCTGGCTCACAGAAATACCTTCCTAGAATCCACCACATACGGCGTCGTATGCGGATGTCGGCTGCCGGAGGGTGTCCGGAACCTCGGCGCCGGCAGGGATTCGGTCCACCCAGGGCGCCTGTGTCGAGCAAAGAAAAACGCCGGCTGCGAACGCAGACCCGGCGGCAGAACTTCTACGTTCATCATCCAGTCTACCGGCGGCCCGGCACGGTCCGGTCCCCGGTGACACGTGAAATGACTCACACAAAACCGGGGGCCGGCTACGCTGGGGCGATGTTCAAGATTGGGGCCCTCCTGCTGGACGCCGTCCTGTGCACCGGCTGCGCTGCTGTGCGTTCCCGATCGAACGAAACGTCCCGGTCCCCGAGCTGAAGGACCCGCCCTCGGTCCGGTTGCCAGCAGCGCTTCAAGGCAGGGAAGGTGTGTGCCAACCAGGCAGGTAGTCGACGGCCTCGTTTCCTAGCCCGTCGTGCTGCAATGCCAGGTATTGACTCACCGGCTGGAGTGCGCACAATCCTACGAAACCTACGTGCACCAGCTCTCGGTGCTCTTGATACCGTCCTGTATGAGCACACTCTCTTGGAGATGAGATGAGATGAAGGACCCGAACAGGCGCTTCTATGGCGCGATCACCGTCAGCGAGCGCGGTCAGATCGTGATTCCGGCTCAGGCCCGCCGTGATTTCGGGATCGGGGTGGGTGAGAAGCTGCTGGTCTTCGGCGACCTGCGTTACGGATTGGCCATCGACAAGGCCGAGAACATCCTCGCCCGAGACGCCCGGGTGGAACAGATCCTCGGCGGCAGTGCCGATCATGACTGACCGTGGTCTGAGGGCTCTGGCTGCGGTAGTGGCCAACGTGGCTGCCGGCGTGGTGGGGTTCGGCGGGGCGGCGGTCACCGGCTTCCGGCTGCCCTGGTCAGTCCTGGTCGCGGTACTGGCCGGCACCTTCGGCTGGATCCTGGGTTCATTACTGGCCCAGCCGCTGGTCGCCTGGCTGAGGGGCCGCCGCTACGGCCCAGGCGGACGCCCCGCCTACCGGCTGCGCGAGCTGCCACCGACTGAGACCACCGCAGGCGGAAAGGCCCGCTCGCTGGCCGCGTTGATCCAGGGCGGCCACCGGGTGCCGGACGGATTAGTGTTGCTGCCGTCCGCCTTCGTCGACGATCGGCTGACCGCTGAGGTGGAGCAGTGGCTGCAGCGAGAGCTGAAGGCCTTTCCGGAGGGTCAGTTGTTCGCCGTCCGTTCCTCTGCGCTGGCCGAGGACTCAGCTTCGGCATCCTTCGCCGGAGCCTACGAATCGGTGCTGAACGTCCCGGTCGCGCACCTTGCCGAAGCCACCGCCCAAGTGCGCCAGTCCCGCAAGGCCGAGAGGGTCCGGGCCTACGCCGCCGCGGCCGAGGCCGCCGGGACCGGTGAGGTCGCTGTGGCGATCCAGGCAATGGTGCCGGCCGAGCTGGCCGGTGCGCTGTTCACCGTCCATCCGATCACCCGGGACCTGAACACGATGCTGGGCAATGTCGTCACCGGCCTGGGCGAGGCGCTGGTCTCCGGAGCGGATACCGGCGCGGAGTTCACTTTGACTCGCCCGGACGCCAGCTTCACCGGCCCGAACGTACTGCGCCCGCAGGCGAGGCGGCTGCACGCTGTCGCGCACCAGGTCGAAGGGACTTTCGGTGGCGTCCCGCAGGACATCGAGTGGGCGATCGTCGAGGGCACGTTGTGGATCCTGCAGTCCCGGCCGATCACCACCTTGAACGCGAGCAACCCGCGAACCGCCGAGCGCAACGACTCCGTCAGCGGCAACTGCCTGTGGGCGGCCACCAACCTCAGTGAGGCCAACCCGGTGCCGCAGACCCCGCTGACCATTTCCTACATGGCCTATCTGCAGGCGAACGGCGGCCCCTCGATGGCGGTGCGCGGGCGGCAGATGGCTGGCTACATTGGCGGGCGTCCGTACGCCAACCTGAGCGTCCAAATCACCGCGAGGCGGGGCCGGTCCAGGGCCGAACCCCGCGTGGCGTACCGCAAACTGGCCGGTTGGTGGGGCCAACTGCCCGAACAGGTGCCGGTGACTCTAATCCCGGTGACCCAAGCTGATTGGCAGCAGTCCGGGCTGCCACTGCTGGGCACCCTGGTAAAGATGTCCCGCTACCGCCACCGGCTGGACGGGTACCTGCGGGATAATGCGGGACACTGCGCCGACCTCTCCGCCAGGATCGCCGCGGCCGCCACGCCGGAACAGCTGGCCGCACTCTGGCGCACCAGCTTGTTGGACCAGGGGCTGTTCGCTTTCTGGATGACCATCGCAACCGGCTCAGAGGGGCCGGCGCACCTCGAGGCCGAGCTGCGCGCAGAACTTGGCGCGGCCGACACCGCTGCCCTGATGTCGAACCTGTCCGGGTTGGCCGGGCAGCTGGAGAGTCTCGGCCCGTCGGTGGGCTTGCAGGAGGTGCTGGCTGGCCGCCTCAGTCGCGAGGACTACAGCGCCCGGTTCGGCCATCGCGGGGTGAACGAGATCGAATTGGCCTGGCCGCGTCCAGCCGAGGATCCGGACTGGCTGGACGCCGCCCTGCGGGCGGCATCCGCCGGCAGTGATCTCGCCACGCTTCGGGCCAAACAGCAGGCGGTCTTCACCGAGACCCTGACCCGGCTGGGGAAAGCGCACCCACGCCGAGCTGCGAAGATCCAGCGGCGTCTGCGCAAGGCGGCCAAGCAGGCCGCCGGACGCGAGGCCGCCCGATCCGAGAGCGTACGTACCACCTGGGTGATGCGGCGCTTCGCCCTGCGCGCTGGCGAGCTGCTGGGCATCGGCGAGCAGGTGTTCTTCCTGACCGTTCCGGAGCTGCTCGCTGCCCTTGATGGCAACCGCGACGCTCTCGACCTGCTGGATCTGCGTGAACGGACCCACCAGCGCTACCTCGCGCTGCCGCCGCTCCCTGGCGTCATATACGGAGCCTTCGATCCGTTCGCCTGGGCCGCGGATCCGCACCGGCGCACCGACTACTGGGTGGCCGGCGTAGCGACACCCAGCGAGTCCGACCACGACGATCCCACCCTCATCCAGGGCTGCGCGGGGGCCGTCGGCCAGGTGGAGGGCCTGGTACGACGCCTGGACGACTTCGGCCAGGCCGACCAGTTGCAACCCGGCGAGATCCTGGTCACCCACCTGACCAATATCGGCTGGACGCCGCTGTTTCCGCGGGCGGCGGCGGTGGTCACCGACCTCGGCGCGCCACTGAGCCACGCGGCCATCGTGGCGCGCGAGCTTGGCATTCCAGCGGTGGTCGGCTGTGGTGACGCCACCGCCCGGCTGCGAACCGGAGATCGGGTCGTAGTAGACGGCGCCAGAGGCGAAGTTCGCATCCTGTCCTCGGCAGCTTCGCCTCGGTCAAGAACCTCAACGCCAAGATCCGCGCCTTCATCGACGGCTGGAACGACCGCGCCCACCCCTCGTGTGCACCAAGACACCCACGAGACACCCCGGTGTGAATAGTCGCGTTCATAGCTTCCGTTGTGGTCGGAACCACGTCAGTCATAGTGGTTGCCCACTGGATTACCGATTCGTGGGCGGTCGGCACCACCGCTGGTGTGATCGCAGGCGTGCTGTCGGCGGCAATGCGTCCGGGCCTGTCTAGAAAACACTGATCGTTCTTCAGCGGCCAATCCGCAAGCGGCAATAGCGACGCCTTCAATAATTTCGGATGTCTACAGTCACAACGGCGGTTTCCCCAGAATGACGCCTCTGCTCGCCGCAAGCACCACGATTCTCGAATCAACCTGTGATTGCCGGCGTCGAAAGGCAATGCGGCGGAGTTCGGAACGCTCCGACGGCCCTCACTACCAACTTCGCATGTCACAAGCGGTCCGGCGGGGGATACCCTCAGCGGACGCAACACTAAAACCGATTCACGGGCAACCATAACCCGGTCAACGAGAGGATCGCCGAGGCGTCGACCCTGACGGCAGCATTCTCACGGAAGGCGAGGTACTCGGCGCCCGGCAGGGCGTAAGCGTTCTCGATGGGGGCAGCCCGAACTCCTGGTCCGCCTGGACGAAGGCCGCCGACAGCGTGTGCGGCGCAGCAGGATGGCGGTCGGATCTGCCCGCCACGAGCGAAGGCTGGCAGGGAATCCCTGCGGTGTGAATGGATGGGTTGACCGATACGCCGGGTTCTGTGTTCCTGCGCCGTTGCCAGCGCGGGAGTAGCGGCCATCCATCTACGAACGCCGTTGCCGACGCCCTCCAGCAGCCTACCCGGACACTCGGGCGAGCAGCCCTCAAACGTGCCCTGTCTGGCCTTGCTCCGGGTGGGGTTTACCTAGCCTTCCCGGTCACCCGGGAAGCTGGTGGTCTCTTACACCACCGTTTCACCCTTACCTGCCCTGCAGCCCGTGCAAGCACGCGCCGCATGCAGGCGGTCTGTTCTCTGTGGCACTGGCCTGCGGGTTACCCCGAGTGGGCGTTACCCACCACCCTGCCCTGCGGAGCCCGGACGTTCCTCGAGCCACTTGCGTGACGCGCGGCCGCCTGGTCAACCCATCCACTGTCCATTCTACGGTCAGGGTGGACCCGTCCGGACACACCTCCGGCCGTCAGCCTATGATCGGGGAATGGAGGATTCCGTCCTGAGCCGGCGCCAGCTGCTCGAGCTTGCAGGAATCGGGCTCGGCGCCACCGCGCTCGCGGCCTGCACCTACGACCCCGCGCCCACCGCAACGTCACCGGCCGCGCCGTTGACGGTCCGGACCAGCACCGGTTCCTTCGTCTCGGCCTTCCGTCCCGGAGTCACCAGCCACTGGTCGCTGGCCGCCCCTGACATGCCGGCCGGCGGCACGCAGCCCGAACTTCCCGTGGCCTTGTTCCTTCATGGACTCGGCAGCAGCCACACCGCCCTGCTGGAGGGACTGGCAGCCCACGAGGCCCTCCAGCGGCACCTCGACGCCGGGGGCGCACCCTTTGCTCTGGCCGCCGTGGACGGCGGGAACACCTGGTGGCACCCCCGCGCCGACGGCAGCGACACCCAGGCGATGCTGGTACAGGAATTTGTTCCGTTCCTCGGCAGCGAGGGTTATGATCTCGGCAGGATCGGCCTCTTCGGCCTCTCGATGGGAGGCTTCGGCTCCCTCCTGCTCGCGTCACAGGGCCACCTGCCCGGGGTCCGGGCCGTGGCGGCCATGAGCCCGGCCGTCTGGGAGAACTACGACTCACGCATGGACAGCGCCTTCGACAGCCCGGCCGACTTCGCGGCCCACGACGTGTTCGCGCTTCGGCCCCGCCTCGCGGCACTGCCCAAGCGGGTCGACTGCGGCACCGGGGACGATCTTGCCGCGACGGTTCGTGAGTACCGGGCGGAACTCCCAGGCGCCGTCGAGGGCGGCTTCCAGCCCGGAGGTCACGACGACAGCTACTGGCGTTCCATCCTGCCCGAGGTGTTGTCCTTCCTCGGCCGCAACCTCGGCTGAGCAGACTGCCTTCGGGGCCCGGGCTGCGCGGTTCCGGCAGAGGAACGCGCCCCGGACCGGCCCGCTAGGATTGGACGGTGCTGATTCTGCTGCCGCCCTCCGAAGGCAAGACCCCCGCCACGGCCGGCGACGCTGTCGACTGGACTACCCTGAGTTTCCCCGGACTGAACACCTACCGGGCCAAGGTGCTGGAGGGACTCGGAACGGTCAGCGCCCATGAGGATGCCCTGGCGCTCCTTGGCGTCGGCGCCTCGCTGCGGGCCGACGTCGAACGCAACACGAGGCTGCACGCCGAGCCGGCAGCCCCTGCCCACCAGGTCTACTCCGGGGTGCTGTACGACGCGCTGGACTACAACTCGCTTACGCCTGCGCAGCGGAGGAAGGCGGACGGGTGCGTGCTGGTCATTTCCGCACTCTGGGGTGCCATCCGCTTCGGCGACCGTGTGCCCGCCTACCGGCTGTCGATGGGGACTGCCCTGCCCGACGTCGGACGCCTGGCGTCCTTCTGGAAGCCGCAACTCACGGAGGCCCTCGCGGCCGCCTCGGAAGGCGAGCTGCTGGTGGACTGCCGCTCCAGCACCTACGCTGCCGCGTGGACTCCCCCGCCGGCGCAGACCGTCGCCGTCAACGTGTTCACCGAGGTCAACGGCGCGCGGAAGGTGGTCAGCCACTTCGCCAAGCACACCCGGGGCGAACTCGCCCGGCACCTGCTGACCCGGCGGGGCAGGGCGCCGCAGACTCCCTCCCAGCTGCAGAAGGCGGCTGCCGAGAAGTGGACCGCCGAACTGGTTGGGGGCACGGCCCGGAAGCCGCACACCCTCAACCTGATTCTGGCTAACTAGCCCGCAGTTGGGTGGCTAGGCCCACTCGGCGGAGCGGACCAGGATGCAGCCGGAATCCGGGCAGAACACGACGTCGTCCTCGGCCGCAGCCTTGATTTCGGCGAGGTCACCGGGGCTCAGCTGCATGCCCGAGCCCTCGGACGTTCCGTGGAAGAGGCGGGCCGCGCCGACACCGCGCCTGGCGAGGGTCTTCTCGTAGATTGCCAGCAGGCCGGCATCCAGCCCCTCGGCGAACTCGGCACGCTTGCCGCGCACCACCGTGGCCTCGGCGGCGATCTCGGCCAGCTGCTCGTCCAGCTCGGCGCGGATGGAGCCGAAGGAGCCCTGGATGTCGTCGACAATCTGCTGCTGGCTGGCCTGGCGCAGGCGGAGCGAATCCAGCCGCTCCAGGACTTCCAGCTCAACGTCCTCAAGGTCGGAGTGGCGCTTGTTCAGGGACACAAGGTCGCGCTGCAGGGCCACGAGGTCTTTGGAAAGACCGGTGCCGCTGTTGAGCCTCGCCTCGTCGCGTGCAATCCGGGAGGCAACCTGCTCCACGTCCGCCTCGGCCCGCTTGAGCTCGAGTTCAGCATCGTGAACGGCCACTTTCGCGGCACCCAGCTCGCCGCTGGCCACGCTGAGGGCTGCTTCAAGATCGGTGATCCGGGAGTCGCTTTCAAGGCTTCGGCGGCGGTTGGACAGGGATTTGAGCTTCGCATCAAGTCCCTGCAATTCGAGCAACTTCAACTGTTCCGCCGGTGCTGCCTTGGCCACTATTTACCTCCGCTTGTTCCCTGCCGGCCGGAGCCGGGCACCTAGTCGGCGCTCCCTAGACTCTAGTCCCCGCCCGGAGTCAGAATGAAGTCCCACGGATCGCTGTTGGTGGTGCTGACCCGGATCTCGACGTCGTGCCCCTGGTCGCTGAGCACATTGCCCAGCGCTTCCGCCGCGGCCGGCAGCCACAGCCACTCGCTGGCGAAGTGGGAAACGTCAATCAGGTACGGCCTGTCGTTGACGGCCGCCTCCCGCGCTTCCGACGCCGGATGGTGCCGCAGATCCGCGGTCAGGTAGACGTCGGCGTTGCTCGCCCGGACCTCGCCGAAGAGGGAATCCCCGGCGCCGCCGCAGACCGCCACACGGCGGACCAGCCCGTCCCGGTCCCCGGACACGCGCACCCCGCCCGCGACCGAGGGCAGGATGCCGAAGACACGGGCGGCAAAATCGCCCAGGGTCAGGACGTCCTCCAAGTCCCCGACCCGCCCGATGCCCTCTTCCGGCAGTCCGTTCGCGGCCGGGGTCAGCGGGGCAACGTTCTGCAGGCCCAGCGCGTCCGCCAGGACATCGGAGACGCCGCCGACAGCGGAGTCTCCGTTTGTGTGCACCGTCAGCAGCCCGGTCCCCGACTCAATCAGGCGGTGCACGGCCCGGCCCTTGGCGCTGGTCGCGGCGACCGAGGTGACGCCCCTGAGCAGCAGCGGATGGTGGGTGATCAGCAGTTCGGCGCCGAACGCGATGGCCTCCTCGATCACTTCAAGGGTGGGATCGACGGCGAAGAGGATCCTGCTCACGTCGGCGGAGGGGTGGCCGGTCACGAGGCCCACTTCGTCCCAGTCCTCGGCGAGCGATTCGGGCCAGAGTTCCTCGACGGCCTGCAGGACCATGCCGAGGGTGGGGGTCCCGGGCGTTTCGCCGGTCCCGTTGCCGGAGGCGTCGTTTCCTGCGGAAGGGCCGGCTGAAACGTCGGTGTTTACAGGTTCCATACACCCATTTTTACCCTATTGGCCGGTCTCCCCCGCAGCCGCCGGGAATCATCGGGGCCCTTCAACCATTGAAGAGAACATGAGAACTTTTGTCCTCGGCGGAGGCTGCTTCTGGTGCCTCGACGCCGTTTACCAGAAAACCAAGGGTGTCAGCGCGGTTGTTTCGGGCTACACCGGAGGCCATGACCGCTACCCCGACTACTACGCCGTCTGCTCCGGAACCACCGGCCATGCCGAGGTGGTGGCGGTGTCATTCGATGAGGAGGTCGTCCCCGCGGAGGTCATCCTGGACATGTTTTTCGCCCTCCACGACCCCACCACACTCAACCGTCAGGGCTACGACGTCGGAACCCAGTACCGGTCCTCGATGTTCTATGAGACGACGGAAGAGAAGATCCTCTTCGAGGACGCGATCGAACGGAACCAGCAGCTCTGGGCGCATCCGATCGTCACGGAGGTGAGCCGGCTGCCGATGTTCCACCGGGCCGAGGAAATCCACCAGGATTACTACGGCAAGTTCCCGGAGCAGGGTTACTGTCAGGTGATCATCAATCCGAAGCTGGCCAAGGCCAGGAAATATTACTCTGCATGGCTTAATGCTTAGCGAGGGCCTGCGGGCCCTCGTTAGGCTGACCTCAGCATTCCCTCTTCAACAGACAGGCGCAGACACCCATGGCACGGATCTATGACGATGTTACCCAG